>JAHISL010000078.1 GCA_018818185.1 Patescibacteria group bacterium
GCTGTTATTGCTGTTCCTCTTTATCTTGTCATTGAAACAATTGTCAGATCACTTTCAGAGTAATTAAAAAAATACTTCAAAGAAGTTGTTAAGCCGGATTCTGTTTATGGGCCATCTATCTATTCTCTCTACCTGAGACTCTCAAAAACTAGATATTAACGTCTCGACTCGAGATTTCCACGGGAAGGTTGCTCGTTTCACATTTCTCGTCTCTGTAGCAGAGCCTCTGTCTTACGACAGACCTTAGTTTTTTGGGTTCCCTGTTTTTTGTGGTCCGGACTTTCCTCTCCGAATCGGAGTAAGCCCTTCAACTTCTTTGAAGTACCCTATTTTACCAAAAAAATCCCCCCGACATGACGAGGGGGGGATTTAATCAGTTTTTTACAATAAAGCCGCATCTGCTGCGGATAATATCTTAAACATTTTGACTCCAGTTTCTGGATCAGTAGCCTCAGCTGCTGGTCTACCGTTTTTCAAAATTACTTTCTTAACTTTTGAAATGTCGACCTCCACTGATTTTCTGGATTTAACACAATAAAATTTGATTGTTGCCATTACTTCTTCACCTCCTTAAATTAAAGCTAACTCACTTCCAAACATAATACAAAGCTACCACAATTGCAATAGCTACCAGGCTCAAAAAAAAACTTTTCAGTAAATCTTTCCGTAAATATCGTGAATTAATCTCTGTTTCATTTTTCCTGTTTTTCATCAAATTCAGTATATCACGCTCATATTTGCTAAACTTACATTTGCCATGAACACCTTTTTTTATCTTCTTACTCTTTTAAACTTTTTTGGTCTTGCCTATCTAATTTTTCTCATCTCAAAAAAGTATCGCAACTTTGACAATAAAAAATCACCAGCTTCAGATTTAACAGGAGCCATTCAAAAAACACATCTTCTTAGATTTAACCCCTTTGACGATGTTGGCGGCGATCAAAGTTTTATTCTGGTGCTTTTAGACAAGGACAATTCTGGCATTTTACTTACCTCTCTCCATCACCGTTCTTTCACTCGAATCTATGCAAAATCAATCAAAAAAGGCCAAGGTGATAATATTACTTTGTCAAAAGAGGAAAAATCAGCTATATTAAAAGCTATTAGTCGTTAATGTTTTATGAAACCTAAAATCATCAAGTTCGGCCTGTACTTCATTATCTTCGCTTTCGGCACCTTTGCCTCATATTGGATTTTTGGTAATTTTCTTTCCGTCAAGGGCAAAAACCAAACATCTACTGCTACCCCCACCTCAACCGATTCTCCCGAAACTGGCTTCATTGTTTTTGAGGGGCCAAAAACAGAAGTGTGCCCAATCAACGGTCAAATGTTTACCAAAGAAGAAAAAGATATTTGGTCTACTCGTCGACCTTTGTTGGTTATGATCGAAAATCACTTTGATTCTCGACCTCAATCTGGTTTAGGTAATGCTGATATCGTTTATGAGACTGTCGCCGAGGGTGGTATCACCCGATTTATGGCTGTTTTTTATTGTAATGTTGTCAAAGGTTCTCCCAATAAATACGACGTTGGCCCAGTTCGTTCAGCTCGTACTTATTTTCTCGACCTTGCTTCCGAATACTCTGATTATCCGCTTTATGCTCATGTCGGTGGTGCCAATTGTTCCGCCGCCACGGTTGGTGGTCCCTGCACCACCAACATTAAAGCTCAGGCCATCGAGCAAATCGCTAAATATGGTTGGAACAATAAGGGTACCTGGGGCGATCTTTCCCAATTCTCTCTTTCCTACAAAGCCTGCCGTCGTGAACCCGATCGTATCGGCGACACCAGGGCTACAGAACATACCTTGTATTGTTCAAGTGATGAGCTTTGGAACGTCGCTGCTGACCGTGGTCTGACAAATATTACCGAAATCAACAAGACCTCTTGGGATAAAACGTTCCGTCCTTGGTCTTTCACTCAAGAAGACAAGGCTTCAACCCAAACCGCCTCCCAAATTAGTTTTGATTTCTGGGGTGATAAAGCTTATTCAGTTTCCTGGAAGTATGACCCTGCTCTAAATCTTTACCAAAGATCAAATGCTGGTGATCCGGCCATTGATTTCAATAGTCAAAAAGTTATCACCGCAAAAAATGTTGTCATTCAATTCGCCAAGGAATCTCGCTCTATTGACGAACATATGCATAATCTTTACGATCTTATTGGCTCCGGTGAAGCCATTGTCTTTAATAACGGTCAAAAAATTACCGCTACTTGGACCAAAAGTACTCGTCAAGCCAGGACAGTCTTTAAAGATAAGACCACTAACAAGGAAATAAACTTTGTCCCCGGTCAAACCTGGGTCGAGATTTTACCTATCGGTAATAAAATTAGCTATGAAGGTTGAAACATCACTCAACGCCATCCTTACTTCCAAAACTAGGTGCAAATTAATCTGTATTCTTTTTGGAAATCCTCAAGAGATCTTTTATGTCCGCCAGCTTGTTCGGCTTTCAGGCGAAGAGATAAATTCTGTCAGAAGGGAGCTTTCCAACCTAAAAAAGGTAAACATTCTAACCTCAGAGAAGCGAGGTAATCGTCTTTATTACACCACCAATTCCAGGCATCATCTTTTTAATAGTCTTCTTTTACTTGCTTATCGAAATTCAGATTTAGCCCAAAAGCTCGACAAAGCCAAGTTGTTATTGGTTAGCTTTTCTTTTTTACTTTGGCAAAAACCACGACCAGACTCAATCGACCTTGTCATTGTTGGTGATTTACCCATCAGGGATGTTGAAAACGCCATTTCTGCCGAAGAAAAAAAGCGTGAAGTTGAAATAAACTACATGGTCATGGGTCAGTCAGAATTGAAACTCCGTCAAAACAAAAGAGATCCCTTTATTGTTGATTTTTTCCTTTCTTCGCCTCTTGTTATAATTGGCAACCCTGCTCTACTAGAAAAATAAATGCAAAAAACAAGAAAGGTTATCAAAACTGGCAACAGTCTCGCCCTGACTCTTCCCAACAAAATTATCAAATCTTTTGACATCAAGGAAGGGGACTTTGCTCAATATAAAGTTAACCACTCAAAAACTTCCATTACTTACACCTTTACTGGTCACCCCCGACAATTGTCTCTCGGTTATGCAAAAAAATAATCAAAAAACTATTACTATTTTTTGGTCAATTATCGCCGTCACTTTTTTGTGTTTAATCGTAAACTTACCTCTCAAGTTCTCTCTTTTTGGCAAAACTTTTTATCGTCCTGATTTTTCACTAAATTTAGGTCCTTATAAATTCAAACCAAATCTTGACCTCCGTTATGGTCTTGATCTCGCCGGCGGCGCCTCTCTGATCTATGATATTGATACTAGCGGCCAAAACAGTGAAAACATTCCCGACGCTCTTGAATCACTCAAAGCAAATATTGAAAGTCGTGTTAACCTTTTTGGTGTTTCCGAGGCCAGTGTGCAGATATCTTCAAACGGTGATTCGCGCCGCCTAACTGTCGACCTGCCTGGCGTTGCCAATATCGACGAGGCCATTGGCCTAATCGGTCAAACCGCCCAGCTAAGTTTTATGGGTATTATTGATCTCCCCCCCGAGGCTACCGCTACCGCCACCATGGAAGATGTTCTCAAGGATACTGGGCTCAAGGGTTCTCATCTTGTCAAAGCCACTCCTTCTACCAACCCCAACACCGGTGAAGTTGAAGTGTCTTTGGAATTTAATTCCGAGGGTACAAAATTATTTGAAAAAGCTACCACCGACTATCTCAACAAGAGATTAGCTATTTTATTAGACAACCAAATTATTACCGCTCCTCAAGTCGGTGTAATTATTCCCGATGGTAGGGCAGTCATTAATGGAAATTTCGATATAAAATCAGCAAAGGCGCTTTCCGCTCAACTAAACGCCGGTGCCCTTCCCCTGCCAATTAATTTAATCCAACAATCTCAAGTTGGCGCCTCTCTAGGTCAAAACTCCATCAACAAGGGTTTAAAAGCTGGACTTGTTGGCCTAGCCATCGTCTCCCTTTTTATGATCGGTAACTACGGATTTTTAGGTTTAGTCGCTGATTTCGGCCTCATTGTTTATGGTTTGATTACTCTGACTCTCTATCGTCTTATTCCCGTCACCCTAACTTTTCCCGGTATCGTTGGCTTTATTTTGTCAGTTGGCATGGCCGTCGACAGCAACATTTTAATTTTTGAAAGAATGAAAGAAGAAATTCGATCAGGAAAATCATGGAACAACGCCATGGAGCTTGGTTTCGGTCGAGCTTGGAATTCCATCAAAGATGCCAACACTTGCACCATTATCACCGGCCTAATTTTGTTTAATCCTTTCAACTGGTCTTTTCTAAACAGCTCTGGTATGGTTCGGGGTTTCGCCGTTACCCTCCTTTTAGGTATCGTCCTTGGTATGTTTACCGGTGTCTTTGTTACCCGCAATTTATTACGTGTTCTAGCGCGAAAAAACAACAATTAACTATTCGACTAATCAACTATTTATCTAATAATCTAATCAACTAAGCTATGAATATCATGAAATTTAGACCACTATTTTTATTTCTTTCCCTTTTTCTAATTTTGGCTTCAATTTTTTCCATTATCAAATGGGGTTTTCAACTCTCTGTCGATTTTTCTGGCGGTTCTTCGTGGCAAGTATCCCTACCTTCAAAACCAGATGATGCCCAAATAAAAGAAGTTTTTGCCAAAAACAACATCGAACTGATTTCAATTGCCAAAAATGAAGATAGTTTTACTCTAAAATTCCCCAACATCTCCCTAGAACAAAAAGAAATGCTTACCCAGGATTTTCAGAAAGTCGACCCAGATTTTTCCAACCTTCAATTTGATACTCTTGGCCCAATCTTGGGTAAAGAACTTTTGATGAAAACTTTCTATGCTATTCTCTTATCCTCCTTTTCGCTTTTATTATTTATCGGCAGCCGCTTTAAAGATCTCAGTTTTGGTGCCTCGGCCGTTTTAGCCATGCTTCATGATGCCATTATCCTGGTCGGCTCCTTTTCAATTCTTGGTCATTTCTTTGGTGCCGAAATCGATGCTCTTTTTGTTACCGCCCTTTTGACCACTCTTTCTGCCTCTGTCCACGACACCGTTGTCACCTTTGACCGTATTCGAGAATTAAAGAAATTTTCCACTCGTCTAGACTGGGTCGAATTATCCAACCAGGCTGTGTCTGAGGTCATTGTTCGCTCTATCAACAATTCCATGACCATTATATTCATGTTGTTGTCTCTAGTTGTTTTGGGCGGCGCTAGCACTCGTTGGTTTGCCATGGCTCTTCTTATCGGTGTCATTTGTGGCACCTATTCTTCCACTGCCGTTGCTATCCCTCTCATGCTTTTAAGTAAAAAGAAAAAAGAAAAATAATAATGGCAACCATAGAGCAAAACTTTAAAATTAGACCAGATGGGAAAATTATTTTTGATGGTCAAGAATTAAAACCCCGTGAAGGTGTCACTTCCGCCACCGTCCCCGAAAAAAGAAAAAATCACCTAATTAATCGTCAACCTCGTCATTATCGTGGCTCATACTTAACCAGTCAGCAAAGTAGCGACGAATCTTATACCACCAAACTCCACATTGCCTAGTTCATTTTTTTTATCTTTTCTATCAACAGATCTCTATCGTTTAGCTTTGCATCTTCCTCAACTTCCGCAAACAATTCCTCCAAAATTTCCCCAATTCTTCGACTAGGTTTTATTTTCAAAATTTCCATTACGTCATTTCCGTTAACCTTTAGATCCTTAACTGTAAATGGCTGTTTTTGAACCTCGATTAATCTTTTTTTGAAAAGTTCCCATCTCCAACTACTTTCCTTTGCCCCCGAACCAAGCCTATCACTTCGTCGAAGCCATATCATTTCATCCAAATATTCCGGTGTTACCCTTCTGATAAACCTTTTTACCGCGCTATCTGTTTGCATCTCATCGGTGGTAAACATATGCCATCGAACCAAGATAAACAGTTGCTCCAGTTCCTTCTTTGACAATCTCAATCTTTTACCTATCTGTACTGCCATCCTTGACCCTACCACTTCGTGATTATAAAAAGTATTTACTCCTTTAATTCTCTTCATAACCGTTGGCTTACCGACGTCGTGAAGCAACGTTGCCAATCTGGTCACCGGGTTTTTACTTTTGCAATTATTCAACGCTTCTAATTCGTGATCCCAGACATCGTAGATGTGATGACCTCTTTGTCCCATCCCAACTCCGGGCAATAGTTCGGGGATAATTTCCACCAGTAGTCCCGAATTTTTCAGTAATCTCATCCCGTCTCCGGCCTGTTTACAAACAAGAATTTTAAATAGTTCATCTCTAATTCTTTCTCCTGCCACCTCTTTAATTAAATGGGCATTTTTTTGAATTGATTCAAAAGTTTTTTCTTCAATTAAAAATCCTATCTGTGCCGCAATTCTAATTGCTCTCATCATTCGCAACGCATCTTCATTAAATCTTTCATCAGGATCGCCAACGCATTTAATCAATCTGTTGTTCAAATCCTCCTTCCCGTTATGGTAGTCGATGACCTCCCCATTTATGTCCATCGCCAAGGCATTAATTGTAAAATCTCTTCTCTTGGTATCTTCTTTCAGGCTTTTTCCCCACTCAACCTTGTCTGGATGTCTTTTATCACTATAGTCCTTTTCCGATCTATAGGTAGTTATTTCAAAAACTTCCTTATCTTTCAACACAACACTAAAAGTTCCAAAATCATTTTCGTAAAAGCTGTTTTTAGGAAATATTTTTTTCATTTCTTCTGGTTTCAAACTAGTTGCAAAATCCCAGTCACTTATTTCCCTTTTTAGAATCCAATCTCGTACTGCCCCTCCAGCCACAAAAATCTCCCCACCCTTATCGAGTATTTTTTGCATTACTGTTTTAACCTTCTCCGGCAGTTGTCTTTTCTCCATCAATTGATTTTACCTTAAAATTTAGGTATTACTTATGCAAGTAACCACTTTCATTAATAAAATACACAAAATCTAGTTGAGCTGGTATTTCCAGATGCAAATACAACAGACAATTGATTTTTTCATTTAAGAAGTTGATTCAGCTCTAATAGTAATTTCTTCCTCATTTGTGTCAATTGGTATTCTGTTGGTCTTGTGTCTTTGTTGCACCTTATTTTAAAATCAATCGCCCAAATTCCCGTTTCTGGACGCGGATCAGTTCCATATCTAGGAATCAAATGCCAATGGAGGTGTGAATCAGTATTACCTAATAATTCATAATTTAATTTTTTAGGTTTAAATGCCTTGATGACAGCTTCCGCCACCAAAGCCATTTCTTTCAAAAAATTTTCTTGTTCCCTTTTATCTAGTTTGTACAACTCATCAGTATGTACTTTTGAAATAAATAAAGTATATCCGTGAAAGTATTGAAAGTCTCCTAAAACTACATACCCGGATAACATTTCTTTTACAAAATATTTGTTTTGTCCTTTTTTAATAGTTCCTATCCTGTCGCAAACAAAACATTTGATCGGTGATATACTTGACATATCTGTTAATAATAACACAAACATATGAAACACAAAAAAAATGTCCTGTTACTGGGAGCCGGTGGTTGGTCAAGAGAACATTGGATTGCCAATGTTATTCCAAGTTTTACTGATGAACTTACAATTTGTGGATTAGTTGACAAAAATAAAGAAATTTTAAACGACTCAGGAAAAGTCCTTAAAATTGATAAAAAGCACCTCTTTACTTCTATAGAGCTCGCTTTTAAATCCACTAGACCAGATTTCTGTATAGTCGTTCTACCACCTCATGTACATTCAACTGCCTATGAGATAGCCGCCAAAAACAATGTTCCAATTTTATCAGAAAAACCCATCTCGGATAATTATGAAGATTGTCAAAAAACCTATCAACTAATAAAAGCCAAAAAATTAAAAATGGCAGTAATTCAAAACTACAGATACGAGGGTCCAATTATGACCTTAAAAAAAATCCTCGATAGTGGAGAATTGGGAAAAATAGATTACATTGTTGCCCGCTATGCCTCTGACTATAGAAAGGCAAAATCTTGGGATGTTGGTTCAGTTTATGACATGAAGGAACCATTATTATTAGAAGGATCAATCCACCATCTGGACATGATTCGTTATCTCTCAAATTCTAATTGTAAAACTGTCCAGGGTATTAGTTGGAATCCAAAGTGGTCCACCTTTACTGGAAATTCGAGCACCTTAAGCTTATTTTTGATGGAAAATGGAGTCAAAGCTATTTATGAAGGTAATTCTAATGAGGCTGGAAATATTAATCGCTGGCATCAGGAGTATTACCGGGTTGAATGTGAGAAGGGTTCAATTACCGTTAATCGAGATAAAACTGTTAGAATTTATACCCGCGATAGCAATGGTCTACCAACTATCAGAATACCGCCCATTTTATCTGCTCCTCCCAGTGGTCATCACAAAATCTTGCGAGATTTCATCGATTGGATAGACGGTGGTAAGGAGCCGGAGACCAGTCTCAACGATAACATCCAAAGTGCCATGATGGTATTTGCCGCTATTGACTCAAATGAAAAATCGGCCACAATTAATGTCCAAACATTCCTCCCCACTACAAATAAAAAAATTTAAAATTTTTTTAAACTCAGACAATGAACGAAAGAATTTCAGATTGTGATCATACTTATCTTAAGACCATTGATAATCTTTATTTTTGTACTGCTGGCGGTCTTCACACCCGAGAATCAATTTTTGGACAACCATATTATATTCCCCATAAAATGGCCGAAACTTTGCTCGGGAATCAAATTCAATCATCGGTTTTGGTTGGGGAAACTGAATTTTGCAAGTTTATGGATATCTTAAAACCCGGGGAGTATCCGGATTTTATAAGAGAAAACTTTAAAGATTATTATTATTCGCCCCCCATGTGGCGTGTATTAATGAAAGTTGATCGAACCAAAGTGGTGGCGGTATTAGATCCAAAAAAGGGCCGACAAAATATCATGAAAAAATATGAGGGTAAAAAAGATCTCCCCATAATCGGTCTTTTTAAATCAATCAGACAATTTGACAAAGAATTATATAGGAATACGGGTGTTACTGGATCATTGTTGTTGCATCAAAATCCTTGTCTATTAAAGAATGATGTTGATCTGATAATTTATGGAGCCAGAAATGTCGCGAAATCAAAAGAATTTAGTCATGAAATGTGCACCCAAAATGGTCGCTTTTCTTTTTTGGATGGAGATAACTTGGTCAATTATTTAGACGTCAAATCAAAAACATATCCAGGTACAAGGGAGGAACTATCGGACTTATCACGACGACGGTGGGACACTTTTTTTATTGATGGAATAAAAATAGATCTAACATTTTCTTCTGGTCTTAAACCACCATTTCCTTCCTATGATATGTTATCCCAAGGTAAAATAAGTTTTAAGGGAAAAGTTACGGATGCAACCGGTTCTTCTTACCTACCCACCATTCTTCAGGTTAAAACCGAAACGGGTCCAAAAACAGTGGTAGTTACCTCTCGCGGTTACATTTGTCTGTTTCAGCCCGCAGACACTGTTCAGGTCTTTGGAGAACAATATGTTGGCCCAGAAAATAAAGAAGAATATACTATTATTACCGAAAACAACCAGACTTATATATCACGCCAACATTGAAAAATTAAATAATGAAAAAAACAATCACAATTTTACTAACAGATGTTAGTCACCCGGTTACCTCCCGGGCTGTTGAAATACTAAAAGAGAACCAAGAATTTTCTATAACCGTTATTGGAGTCGATTCTACTAATTCCGACACCGGATCTTTGTGGGTTGATAAATTATTTAATATCTCAAAACCAGAGAGTTTAAATTACGCTAAAGAATTATTAAATATTTGTACTAAGGAAAAAGTCAATGTCATTTTACCGTGGACCAATTCAGAGACGTTGGCGATATCAAAATCAGCTTCATTATTTCAAAGTCGAAACATTAAAATTGTTAGCAACGACTATATTCTCACAAACACTTTGGTGGATAAAGGCTTGTTATATCAAGCCTTAAAAGGGTTAAATATTCCTATCCCCAAATACCAGTTGGTTTCTAATATTAATGACTTAGAAAAAGCGATTGACCAATTGGGATATCCCGAAAATAAAGTTGTTGTTAAGCCGCGAAATCTTAGTGGTGGCCGGGGTCTTTTTGTTTTGTCCGCTACTAGTAATCTTGAATTACGTGATGCGAATCGTAATATTCCTAAAACCGCTCTCCTCGAGATAGTTCTCGCTTCGAAACACCAAAACAACCTAGACTATATTGTCATGGAATATTTGGAAGGTGAAGATTATAGTGTTGACACTCTCAGTTCAAAAGGGAAACCTCTCTTTATTGTTCAAAGGACAAGAATCTCTGATTCAGGCGGAATTTCATCTATTGGAGAAACAGTTAACGACAAAAAAGTAAGAACGGTAGTAGAAAATATAATAAAATATTTCAAAATTGATTCCAACTGCAACCTACAACTAAAATATAAAAAAGGCCAAGTTGGTTTTCCTTATATCTATGATATTAATCCAAGAATCTCAGGTACCATTGTCGCTAACACTTATGCAGGAATAGATCTCTTAACACTCGGTATTTATCAGGCGCTAAATATTCCATTTCCTAAAAATCACAAAAAAAAATATCGACATTTAAAAATGGTTAGATATTGGTCGGAAAAATATCAAATTTTATCAGATAAACGATATCCGGCTTGAATACCCAGAAAAATTATCTGAAATAGTCAATTTCATAAAAATCTATTCCTATGCTTTTTGCAGCCTGGGCGTCGTTTTGGCTATCTCCAATAAAAAGATATTTATTTAATGGTATAGATGTCTGATGAATTTTTTTAAAACCTTCAGGGTTTGGTTTTAAATAATATAAATCATTGCGGGAAACTATCAAATAAAATTTTTTCAAGATGTGGTTTTTTTTTAAAACCATTTCAATCAACTCTTTCGTGTTTGAAGACCAAATAAACATCGAAACATTGCTTATCTTGTTAATCAAATCAATTAGTGGCTTGTTTATAATCGCTTTTTGAAATAATTTAACTTCTGATATTTTATTGTTCAAACATATTTGATCTCTCATTACTTTTCCATACCTCTCTATATATAAATTTTGCATATTGCACCAACTAACCACACCTTTTTGATAATCACGATATAGTTGTCTGTCTTTGAAAATAAGATCGGTCTCAACATTTTCAAAATATTGCTCCCAATTAATAATTAATTCGAACATTGTCTTGTCAAAATCAAAAATTAAAAAGGATTTTTTATTATCAACAACATATTTTTCTAATAAATACATAAAACTCAAAAAATCATATATGAATATCTAATTTTATTGCTTAGTATAACTTACATTTACTGACTTAATCTTGTTTTCTCTCCACCGAAAACCCCGTCTTGCGACGGGGTTTAAATTTCAGATAAAAATGTTTTTACATTTGTGGTCTGTCGGGACGAGGTAAAGCCTCTTTTACGGCGATATTTCTACCGTCTTGCTCGCTACCATCTAAAGATAGAGCGGCTTGAGCTTGTTCCTCGGTTTCGAATTCTACAAAACCGAAACCTTTGCTTCGGTGAGAGAATTTGTCGAAAACTATATTTGCGGAGATAACCGTTCCGAAAGTCGCGAAAGTCGCGTTCAGTTGGTCATCTGTCATGGTGTAGGGTAAGTTCCCTACGAAAAGCTTTTTTGCCATTTTTTTCGAATCTTTTAAGATTCCTTTAACCTTACTAATAACTTGATCAGAAACAAGGTAATACTTTCTGATCTCCCCAGTATAGCATACAATAGCCTAATGCAAGCCTCTTTAAATTTTTTAAGCAAAACAACTATTACCCGGCAAAGCTCGGCAGAATCGATCATCAAACTCCTGCTAAAAAACAGACATATTACCAACTCCAAGAACTTTTTAAATCCTCCTTATCCCGAGGCTTTTCCCAGCCCTAACAAGGCCTCAAAACTAATAAAAAAATTTCTCGATTCTCAGGGAAATATTTTAATTTATGGTGATTACGATGTTGATGGTCTAACTTCTACTGCCATTCTTTGGCAATCCCTCTATCCCTTATCAAAAAACGTCTTCCCCTTTATTCCTCATCGCGAAAAAGATGGTTATGGTTTTAAATCGAAATCATTTTTCAGGATCGAATCAGAAAAAAACCTTAAATTCGATCTTTTAATTACTGTCGATAACGGTATCGTGGCCGACAGTGAATTTGCCAAAATTAAGGCAAAAAATCCAGATATTAAAATAGTTGTCGTCGACCACCACTTGCCTTCAAAAAAGTTGTTACATGTCGACGCCATTCTTCACTCGGTTAATACCTCCGCCTCTGTTTTAGCTTGGATTTTAGCCCGCGAATTTACTCCAGATGCCGATTTAGGATTGGCCGCTCTTGGTCTTGTCGCTGATTGCCAACCTATAGTTGAGAATAATCGCTCGGTTGTGGTTCACGGTTTAGTCGACATGCAAAAAAAACCTTCTCCCGGTATAAAAAAACTAATGGACATTTCTGGAGCCAAAAACGAGACCCTCTCAGTTTACGATTTGGGTTTTCTTCTTGGTCCTCGGCTAAATGCTGCCGGAAGACTTTCCGACCCTACTGACTCTCTCCGTCTCCTTTGTAGTCAAACTTCCTCTCAAGCTACTAAGTATGCCTCCCTTCTCAACACTCACAATCGAAAACGCCAGGAACTACAAAAAGAATCTTTGGATATCGCCGACAAAAATATTGATTTAAAAAACAAAATAGTCTTCGTCGCTGATGATTTTAATCCCGGTGTCATTGGTTTAATCGCTGGTCGATTAACCGAAAAATATTCGCTACCTTCGGTAATAATTTCAACAAAAGATGACGTCGCCAAGGGTTCATGCCGCTCTATCCCCGAGGTTAATATTATTGAAGTTCTTCGAAAATATTCCCCTCTTTTTGTTGATCTTGGTGGTCATCCCGGCGCTGCTGGTTTCTCCATATTAGAAAAAAATATAAAAAAACTTCAAAAAAAACTAAACACCTATTTTTCAAAAAAACTTACCAGTTACATTCCCCAAAAAGAAATTAATATTGATTCCAAAATGGAACTTTCCGCCGTTACCCTGAAAAATATCACTACTATCGATCGTCTCAGTCCATTCGGTATTGGTAATCCTCAGCCACTTTTTTATTTTGAAAGTCTAAAAATTAACTCTCTAAAACTACTTGGCCAAAACAAGGATCACCTAAAACTAAATTTAGATGGCGTCGATGCCATCGCTTTCAAAAAGGCAGAGCTTAGTAAAAATTTAAAAATAGGGGATTCGATTAATCTTGTTGCCCAGCTTAGCGCCAATACCTGGAATGGCCGCACCACCCCCCAACTGATTGTCAAAGAGATAATAAAGAATGACAAGTAACACAGGATTTGCTTATAATAATTAAATGAAAAATAATAAAAAAGCTAAATCTTTCAAAACTGTTCTCTTAATCACTTTTTTGGGATTTTTTGTTCTCCTACTATCAAAAAGTCTTTTATCTAAGCTTGAAATTTTTACCAAAAATTCTTCTATGAATGTAGTTTCAGACTCCGTGCTTTTGTATAAGAGTAGTAATCTCAACTTGTCATTCAACTATCCGAGTCTTTGGGGTGACGTAATCACTGACCCCTCCGATGTTGTCGAGGGTACTACCTATGAATACATTGATTTCAGAAACAACAAAGACCTTTTTTCAGTTGCCGGCACTTCGGGTAGAGGTTCGATAGTTAATGGAATTGAAATAAAGGTATATGAAAAGACTGACGTCATTACTTCAGATGGACACGAAGCGCAAATTATTATTTATACAGATCCAGAAAATAAATATTTAGTCGAAGCTGTTGTTAGCGGTAAAAGTGGTGAAACATTTGAACCATTTTATATTAGGAATAGTCATGGCCTAAGTAATAAAGAAGTTTTAGAGTATAAAGAGCATTTCACTAAACTTCTCTCTTCGTTAACTTATAGTCAATAGCTTTATTCACTCCACAGACACCTTAAGCCACAGTTTTTAGACTATTTGGCGTGCTATAATCTCATTACAAAGCGTTTGATCCCGACAAACATCGGGAAAGCTGAGGGAAGAAAAGTTAATCACTTATTAGACCCCTCCGGAAGCCAAACCGTACAAATTCAGCAACGTGTGTCGTAGTAACGGAGCACGAAAATATATTTTTTCGTATTCTGTAACTCCGAAAACACCTCGGAGTTATTTTTTTAGTATAAAATTAAA
>JAHISL010000079.1 GCA_018818185.1 Patescibacteria group bacterium
AGTTTAACAAATTCTATGTTTAAAAATTTTTTGATGAATTTTTTTAGAGAAAGCATTAGATCTTGATAATCTTTGTCGATTTCGTACCATTCAAGCATGAGAAATTCAGGAGTATGGTTGGGGCTTTCGTTTTCAAGATCTCGAAAACAGTGGGAAATAGAAAAACAATTTTGCCGATGATTGGATAAAAATTTTTTTAAAGCAAATTCGGGGGAAGTGGGGAGAAAATAGTTTTTATTGTGGTGAGCCCAGGTGGTTTTAAAGGAATAGAGGTTGGGTTCGAGAGGGAGGGTGGTGTTTAGGTAGGGGATTTCAACTTCGGTGAAGTTTAGGTTCCAAAAGTATCGACGAATTGATTTTAAAAAATCTGATTGGGTTATCATGGGCTTATTTTAATCCACAAAAATAACTTGGGTCGCAACAAAGAGGGTTTGAGGAAAGATTGGCAGTAAAGTTTTTAACTATTTTATTGATAGGGTCAAAGAGAGTGCCAATGACTTTTTGAGATTCGCAGCAACCGTAAAATTTGCAATCCGATTGGAGAGTTAATTGCGAACATCCAAAATTTTTTGGAGGGAAAACGGAGTAATTTTGACGAATATTTTTGGTTTGTAATGAGTTTAGAGATCCAAGACGATCGGTAAGATAGGTGTAATTCAGGCTTGTAGAAGTTGGAAGTTTTAGTGTTTTTGATAGGTGTGAAGGAAAAGAGTCTTTGTAGGGATATGAATCTTTGGTGATAAGAAAAAATATTTCGAGGGGAAAGCCAAGCTTAAGAGCATGTTGGGCAAATTTTAATGATTTTTGATAATTTCTGGCACCACGATTGGTGTCGTGAATAGATTTTGGCCCATCAAAGGAAACAATGAGCTGGCAGTTTGATGGATCTTTAATTTTTTTGAGGACATCAATGGTGCCGTTGGTGATAATGGAGATAAAGATACCTTTTGAAATCAGATTATTGACTAGGCGGGGAAAATTTTTGAGAGTAAATACCTCGCCGCCGCAAAAAATAATCGATTTTAAGCTAATATCGCAATTCTTAACATATTTTTTTTTCTCCTGCGAGTCTGTTACCAGGCTCAACGTCGAAAAAAAATCACGTTTGCGAATTGCTTTTAAATAATTGTTGTAGCGGTGGACAAATGACAAGATTTGCTGATTAGATAGGATATTTTTTGTTTTTTTGGTATAGCAATATTTACAGTTGAGATTACACAACTCAAGGGGTGAGATATAGATGTTTTCCAAAGCTCGGATTATTTGAGCTTGGTCGATTCTTTGTGTTCGGTATTCTTTTTGCACCAATTACAGTATTTGTTGAATTTAAGTTTGTCGGGAGTGTTGGTTTTATTTTTCTCGGTAAGGTAATTTTGGGCGCCACAAACTGAACAACAGAGGGCAATTAAGATACGAGGAGTCTTTTTAGATTTAGCCATGGGCTATTTTAATTGATAGATGGGGAATTAGCAATCAATTGATAAGTTGATTATCAAGAATACTTTTGGCGAGGATGTCACAAAATAACTCGGTACCAAGATTGGAGGGGTGAATATTGTCGGTGGAATTTATTAATTCTTCGAGTCCGTTTTGGCCAAAGAGACTGGGATGAAAGGCATCTGATAAGGGAAGATTGTTTTTACTAGCAAAGTTGATAATGTTTTGGAGATAAAGTTTGATGGTGGCGGTTTTTTCAATTTTTTCGAGGGAAGAATAGTAAATATCTTTGGCGCCATTGGCAAATGAAACAGAATTTGGAGCGATAGTTGAGGCTAAGATTATTTTGGTTTTGGGGGATTCTGTTTTAATAAGATCAGTAATTTTGGTTAAAGATTGGCTTTGACGATCAATGCCTTTTTGCGAATTGCCAAAATTGTTGTAGGCAAAAGATTCGATAACAATAATGTCAGGATTTTGAGAAAATACCGAAGGATTTTCTTTGCCAAGATAGGTGGTGGTTTCGTTTAGACGTTTGGATGCAGATTCGATATTGGTGCTACCATAGCCATATTTCAAAAGATTAAATTTGACAGTGGGGTAATATTTTTGGAGAGATTGTTGGCAAATGTTTTGGGAAAGAGTGTCGATCATAGAGTCGCCAATTAGAACTAAATTAATGATTTTTCCTTCACCTCCTATTGAAGGAGTGGTGAGTGATGTTGAGTTGCTGATACCAAGAACTTGGGGTTTTGGAGAGGGAAGAGTTTCGATGACGTTTATCTTTGGAGAAGAGTAATTGTAGCTTTGTGGGTGATATGCCTCGAGCAATTGATAGTAAAGAGGAATAATAAACAGAGGCATTTTTTTAGAGTGAACGATACTTCTTAATTTGTCTTTCGAGTTGGTCTGCAAGATCGACAAGGGCCGATTCGAGAAATTTGTGGGTAGTTTCGGAAAATATTTTTTCTTTTCCGGGAAGATACATGTCAAAAGAAAGGTGAATATTTTTGAATTTGTCGTATTCAATTCGGAGATTGGCAGTTTTCATTTCTGGAGCGAAGGATGTGAGGAATTTTTCAAGTTTTTGGTTGATTTTTTCATCAACAAGCTTCTTAACACTATCGGAAAGATTAAAATTGTCGCCGGTGATTTGAATGTTCATTATTTAAGGATAGCATTTTTGATTATGGTGTAATAGTAAAAAGACAATAGAAAGGTTAACCGATTTGGAAGATAAATTGGTATAATCAGGATGACTTGGAGGGTGGGCAGGACGGTAATGCGCTAGTTTTGAAAACTAGTGTCCGTAAGGACTAACAGGTTCGACCCCTGTACCCTCCGCTCGGTTTTATAGAATTATTATGAGAACAAATAAACGTGTTGGGGCGGTTGTGGTTAAA
>JAHISL010000080.1 GCA_018818185.1 Patescibacteria group bacterium
AGCTTAAAGATTTTGAATCGATTAGATTCTCCCAAAACTCTAAACATTTCTTGCATATCTTTTTGGTTCATATATCAATATGTGTTGATATATGTATACTAGCACGGTGTAAAAATAAGTCAATTTTGTAATTTTGAGACAGCTATACTATCCAGTCACTCAAAAGGTCATCCGAACGCTCGTAAAAAATAGTTCTAATATCCTCCCTCAAGCGACCTTTATGACGTTACAAGAACCACCAGCACTTGTTGGTTATTTTTTGATTTGGAAAAGTGAACAAAACGTTGTTTTTCGTGATTTTCTTGATAGAAATAAGTGTAGTGTCTGCTGGCTCTAAGGCTTTCCCATGCAAATACAATAAAGAGAAAAAAGTCTGTCAAAAGAAAAATATTTTCCTGGTGAATGCCTGCAGGATGATGACTGTAAAAAAGGAGCATACTGCCTGAAGGAGCTTCGACGTTGTGTTTCTAGCACTAGCGAAATGCATAAGCTCATTACACAAGCACAAAATGGGAAACTACCGGTTTATTTCCCTCAAAAAAGAAAGGTCTTGCGGGGAAAAAATTCTTTTTGCCCCCCCCACAAGCCAAAGCAGCACAACCAAAAGTATTCGTATCAAGAGAAGAATAAACAGCGTCAAAACAAGAACTTTCTCTGTTGAAACAGCTATTGGAACAAAATTCACTGTAACTACTTCAAGACGCGGGTGTCTAATGTCGAGCGGTCTATTTGGAGCCGGGGTGGAAATTTCACTTCTCTGGAGATTTGGAAAAACACAACTGGGACTCTTGCTTGGTCTGCATTAACATCTTCGAGTATATGTCTGCCCAAAGATGAATACTTTTCTGGACTATACCTAGCTCCAATTTCTCCTGGATTCATATTCAAGACACCTCTTTTAGAAGGGGTGTTTAATATTAGTTTTGTAGGAAAAACTTCGTTTGATCTGGGATTTAATCTTTTTGATTCTTCAATCTCGCAAATCGCATATCCTCCTATTCAAACAGTTTCCAGAAGCTATGTTGGTGTCGACTTTTTTTTCAGATCCCCTATTTTTTTATATGTGTACGGCTTTGGATATTACATAGGTGCCACAATCGTCCCAGATCCTTTCTTAGTAGCTTTCGGAATGTTAACCAAGGACTAAAATAAAGTTTGTTTCACCCTCGTTCATCAAAAAAAAAGACTTTCCAGGCAAGGAAAGTCTTTTTTTTCTTCGTGAGCTAGTCCGAATTTTACAATCCTAGGAATTTGAGTATTCCATGGACAACAAAAGCTGGCCAAACGATTGATTTCAAAATTCCGAGCACGCCAATCCAAAATGATGTTGATGCTCCGATATAATAGACCAGTGCTCCAATAAACCCTAGGCAGTAGACACCAGTTCCCGCTCCAGTATAATACTTTTTATTTTTGCTGCTTTTCCCGCATTTTTTGTCTGTGCTCCACTCTTCACCGACATTATCTTTGAACCATTCCTTAAACCCTTCTTCAAACATTTTTCCTTTGTCAGATTCCTCACTTTTTGTGCTTTTATTAGCTTCTTCCATGCTTTTTTCTTATTATTTTTCTTATTTCCTTGCAAGACCCTTTTACGTACTGATACCTTACCAAATCAATTTACTGGCGTCAATTTCGCTCATTTTTCTCACTATTGTTTTGTGCACTAATGTTTGTTTATAGGACACCAACACTACAGCGTTTTTTCCAATAAAGCATTAATATGAGAAGATAAAAATTTATACGCACCTGAAACTTCTTGCGATTTTGAGGTTACTCCGGGATATCTATTAACTTCCAAAAGATATGGCTTTCCTGTAATTTTATCAATCGCAATATCAGCTCTCGCCCATGAAAGACCCAACAGATGACTGGCAGAAAGAGCAATTTCTTTTACTTCCTGTGGTATTTTGTCAACTCTCACGAAAACTTCTTTTCCTCCATTACACGCGTTGTTTCTAAATTCTCCTTTGGCAGGATAGCTTTTCTCTCCTGAAACAACCACTCCGTTTGCAACAAGTATACCCCAATCATAATCGTTTGGAATAAATTTCTGGAAAAAATATTTCTTATTTGCCGGAAGTTTTTTTACTTCTCTTACGAGATCTTTTTCCGTTTCTATATACATAGAGAAGGCACCACCATATCCTTTAGTATCTTTGACGATAAGCGGATAACCGCACACTTCCTTAATTTTACCAAGGCTTTTTTTAATCTCCCGGCTATCAATAAAATAGGTGTCGGGAATCGGAATATTATGCAGCGCAAAAACAATATAATCAGTAATTTTTGAGGTGTTTTTTTCCACTTTACTCGCTAGTACTCCAAATTTTTTCAAGTACAATTCCACCCCGTAAGCCGACCCCCTATTATTCCAATTTGAGGAAAGCCAAACAAACGAAAAAGAATTCAAATCAACACCTTGATGTAGGATTTCTAAACTTTGATTTTGAAAAATGAATTCCAGCTTCTGGTAATCTCCTCTAACCAGATTAATTGGAGCATCAAATTTTTCAACTACCTCATCCATAGACCCGACTGCGGGCAAACACAACAGATTAAACGTCTTTTTTTTCATAAGTAATCATTAATCATTAAAATCAGCCAATAGCCAAACCCGATCAACGAATGGTTCATTAATAGAGTTGCTTAATTATATACTACTTCTCTGAATTTGTAAAGAGTTTGAGGCTTTTTTGACACAATTTGGTGATTTAGGTAAAAGTATTTCCATATTTTTTTCGAGAAAATTGATATTTTTTGCTGTACTAAACATAGCTCAAATATCCTTCCTTAAATGACTTTGAAGTTTTTTTAAGCATAAAAGAGTACTTATATTTTTGTAAAACAAAAACCCCACTAATCATGCCAATACAATCGAAAACTCGGATTGATGGGATTACATAGCACCATATGTGATGATGAGGTTTTCCAGAGAATCTATACCTCCAAGGAATTAAACAAATATCCCACAATAATAATGCCAAGAGCTACTATCCCAAAGAATATGAGTAACAGTTTTAAAGACATTACTTTTTTAAGCATTAAAGCTTCTGGCAAGGAAAGCCCAGCAACAGCCATTAGAAAAGCTAGAGAAGTCCCCAAAGGAATACCTTTTGTAGTAATGGCAAAAACAACTGGAACCATAGCTGAACAACCAGCATACAGTGGGATC
>JAHISL010000112.1 GCA_018818185.1 Patescibacteria group bacterium
ACCGCATCAATCAGTTCTCGCTTTGAAGGCTTTTGCTGTGCTTTGGGATAGAGCGTATCGTCCATGATCGCCGGTGCGTCAACTCTTTGATACGCAGCGGAGTCGCCATAGTATCGCACAGGCACCTTTTCAATGCGATCCTTTGCCGCTTCCCAGGTACTCTCTGAACTCACCATATCGCCCGGTAGATAGATCCTTTCGTTATCAATGAGGATCTCGCCTGTGCCTTTCTTGACTGTGATTTGGTGCTTGCCGGTGTGTATGGCATTATCGCCGTGCAGTGCTGGTGTGAGCAGCACTGTAGCGAGTGCGTTGATCTCTTCGTGGTCAAGACCTGCTTTGGTAAAGTAGTTGATGAAGCTCTCGGCAGTATCAAAGTGTTGGAGTTCCTGTGAGCTGGCCTTCCTGCGTTGCGCGCTTCCTCGTGCTTGTGTGACCGCATCAATAAGATGCCTTCGATTGAGAGGGGGCGAAGTCTTTTTAGAGACAGGATCGAGATTGTCATGATTATACCAAGCAGGCACTCCCCAACCTTCAGGAGGTGGCTTGATCTCTCTTGGTAGCCCAACGGCGATCAAGAAGTCCTCCACATCTTGAACAGCTTCAGGGCTTGGGTTATAAGGCGCTCGGTCTAGCTCACCATCTCCTTTCTTGGACTTCGATTCGCGCCCTTCGTAAGTTACCATTCCGATTCTCTGTAAGGCTGGCTTCTTTTCATCTTTGCTCATAGTCTTCCTCCTGATAGCATTGTGAATGCTGCTATATCGTGGCCTTTTGCTTGAAGGTATGCTAGACACCCCGCTACAAGGGGGGAGTAGCCGTAAGCTATTGGTAACTCTTCGATTGTATAGGGCGGGTACGTGCTAGCCTTCGCCGCCCACCTAAACTGGTGTTGGTCGAGCATGATGGTTAATATGATCGGCGGGTTGCTGAATCGAAGGGCTAGCGCTAAGTGTTGAAAGGCATCAACATCTCTCGTGTACCTTGCGACCTGTGAGGCATCCACTGCAGGCAAATCTAGCGCCTTTACGTGAACGGTTATATCTAGCAGGTTCAATAGAGGTGCAAGCCTGTTAGGACTGTCCTCCGTTGTCAGTAGACCCGCTACAATCGGGCCGGGGCCGTTTGGATTGCTTCCTATCATAATTGACTCCGTTTGTTCGGTGGTTTAGAAAAAGCCAAAGTCAAACGTGTTTTCTTGGAGTGCATACGCTTGACCGAGTAAAGCGTAATTAGTAGCCTGGGCGAAATGGTCGGGGCCTTTGCGGCTCATCTCTTCCCATACCTCGCCATCCTCTTCGTGTTTGATTGGAGCGAGATTCAGAAAGTGATTAATCCACATTTGTACTTGTGGGTGCTCTGCGACAACTGGAATGCCAAAGCTACCCATTCTCATCTCTCTGCATGTTATCTTGATCGTCAAAGTCTTGTCGCATAGGCACTTTCGGAGGTTATCGCTCCAACTAGGGTTAAGAGACGTTGCCCGCTTCTGTGAAGCCGGGTTGTACTGACAGAAGTAGGTTTGATCCGGATAGCTCCTGTATATCAGCTCGTTCCTGTCCTTGCCATAGCCCGCATCCCCTACGATAATATCTGGGTTGTAGGGCATGATTGCGTGAATAATGTCCTTAGCAGACTCCAATGGTATGTTTGTATCATCGATCCAAAAGGCGTTCAGGAGGTAGTTGATACCGTTGTGACGGTTCTTTCCGATTATCACAACCCAATTGCTGCCGCCCCAATCGATGCCTACGCTCACGCCCACGAAGTCCTGGGTTCTGTAGGGTATAGGCCATTTGTAGTCAACTTGTATCTCTTGAAAGTCCCTTGCTTGTAGAAGTAAGGAGTCTCCTAGGCTCGCAATGCCTAGCACGTAGTTTTCGAAGAGGGAGCGAAACTTATAATCTCGCTTCTTCTGCATGACCTCCGTTGCGGTTATCCACGGAGCCATAAGCTGGCTTATCCAATAACCGCTTACGCCGTGCTTACGCTCAGGGTGCAAGGGTACCCATTGCCCTGCACGATCAAGACACATACGATCCAAAACACCCCGACACTTCGCCTTTTTGCATAGGTACTCGAAGGTATCAGGTGGATACATGGGAAGATCGGGGGGACAGTCGTTTACTTGATGGATGTTGTCGAAGGTTGTAGGCTGGACTTCTCCACAACTTCTGCACGCTACAAGCCACCATTTCTTGTCGCTCTTCTCGTATGACAGATCAACCCCTCTACCGGGGATTGTGGGAGTTGACACGTCCCTCAAGAGGCCGTAAGGCGATGCAGAGAGGCTCTCTTGAAATGCGTACTCTATGCCATCCTTCATCCTATCCTTCTCATCGAACACTACGCCATCAGCGTCGATGCCCTCGCCTAGATCGCTCTCCCAGGCAGAGCGCAAGAAAAGGAACGACTGCATGATCCGTTTTGTGAATGTTTGATTGGGTATACCAATCAAACGTTGCATCATAGGCGATTCATTGAGAGCTTCAATGATGCGGGTATTTGAAAAGTCTATGAGTTGCTTTTCTCTTGGGAAGGTGTGGACCCACTTGGTATTAGGGTGCTGGGATAAGAACCACAACTCTTCCGTCAAGACAAGCTCACTCACACCTACTTGACGCCCTTTCTCATATGTCTTGTGCTTTGATTGGTCTCTCAAGGGCTGGATTAGGAATGGTCTGTGCCTTATTAAGTCCCTGATCGATGGCTCTAGCCCTTGCGCCTCGATCTCTCGTAAGCGAGTGGCAATATTAAACACGGTCTTGAGACCCTTCAACCGTCGATTGAGCATTGTCCAAATGTAAGGATCAATCGACGCCACACCCTCAACAACTTCCTTGAATGTTGTCTCTGGAGCTACAGCATCACCCAAGACTTCCTCAAGGGTTGCCTTGGACTTTGCCACGGGCTTCTTAGCCTTCTTTGGCTGTATGTCGGGAATGTTAGCTAATGCCCGTTTCTGCGTCCATTTCGGTATGCTCATTCCTCGATCTCCGCATCTTGTTCGCTCGTATCTAGTGCGTCTAAGATACGCTCATCGTCTACCAGCGCAGCCTCCAACACTGCGACAAGACCATCACCTGCTGATACATCGAGAGTATCGGGGTCTAGTCTGCTTGAGATCCTTGCATCCTTTAAGAGGCCGTCCCCAAAGATCTCCGAGATAACGTCAAAGAACGGGTGGTCTAATTGCTGGGTTACGTCCACCTCTGCTTTAACATGATGCGCAACGTTAACTTGAGTCTCTCCTGCGTCAAGTCTTTCCTCGCTTCTCATCGCCCGATAATCACGAAGGATAGCGCTGAGCTTGTTTGTGTTATCCACAACAGCACTGCCTGGATTCCTGCGATTGGCGGCGATGCTTTTCGCCTCCTCTTGGATAACCATTTCCGCCTTAGCTCCAAGATAGTCGGTCATCTTTGCGCTTTGCTTCATACGTCGAAGTCGACGGCGAAGAGTCCACGCTCTTATCTCAACTTCAAACCGTTGCATAAAGGCTGGATGCTTCAGCCAAGCGCCTACTGTGTTCTTATCGCAGCCTACTTTTGTCGCTATGGTTCGGTTACTGTCTTTGCCCTCCAAGAACAAGAGCAACACATCTTCGCGCCTGGAGTCTTGCTCGAACCACTCGTCAACCGCGTTTTGGCTTAGCATGGGAGTGCTCGGTTGAAGCGCTCTCTTTGTCTGTATGGCTTTACTTGACTTCGTACCCATTCTCTTTTGATCCCTTTAGTTACAGCTAGAGCTTTGATTCAGTCGTGTCTGAATCATCATCTAACATCTGCTGGCGACTCTGTAGCGTTGCGTTAACAGTAGCCTTCAATCGCTTAGATGCCCGAAGTATCGGTGCGAAGGTGTCTTTGGACTCAAAAGCCTCGCCGTGTATGCGTCCGCGCCTACCCTCACGCTTACTGAAGTCAATCGTACCAACATGAGGCAAGGCTACAGGAAAGCCCGACACAAGCACGTTGGCGATAGACTGGCCAAACGCTTCAAGCATGTCCTTAGCCTCTGACCTATCGCATTGAAACTCTCGTGCAAGGTACGTGACAAGGGCTTCCCTACCTATGCCCTTGTCACCTTTCATCGTAGAGGATTACTGGTTGGTGCCGTCTCGCCAAACCTGCGCAGCCAATCAGGCAGCCTCGGCTTATGGGAGCCGTTGCTTCTGCTCTCAATACGCATCCTTCGTTTGATCTTTTGATGCGCAAGCCTAAGGCCCAACTTGCGCTGGATCTTCTTAGTGTGCCGCTTCTCTTTGATTGCTTTTACTTTTGCTCGTCTCATTATATCACCCTTTTCCTCTCAGGCCGTACCAAGACCTCGGCACGACTATGCCTGGGTTTCTCCTCACCATACGCTCTCGCGATGCTTCTCTCTTCTCGATACCCGTTCGACTGTTATCGTGGTCAACAGCCCGTTTAGCTAACTGCTGGTATCTCGATGCAAGCTGCTCATGAGTGATCTTGCCTTGTCTCACTCCTTGCGCTGTATTGCCGGAGTGTACGATATTACAGGTCGGAACCGCTGAGATCAGCCTTTTACAAACATGAGCACCCTGGCGTACTGGACATAGATCCTCATCGCTGTCAAATCGCAATGTTACATCATCCGGTACTTTTGACAACTTGTAGAACTCCTCGTACACAAGCCCACATTCACAACCAAACTCATAGACTGGCATCTTCAACCTCCGGTGTGTACAGGTTTTTGATAGCATCTTGCGGTATTTGCGTCATAGTGTAATGCTCTTTCTCTTCGACACAGGCGTGCTGGACTTCGATAGACACCGCAACTTTTTTGGTTTCGATGCTGTAGCCGCAATCTTCACAGACGTATTCAGCGCTTTGCATATCGCCTCCTTGCTTACGTTACTGGTCAAGTCGTTGAGCAAGCCAACCACAAACTTGGTGGTTGATCCCTTAATCTCGCTGCTACTGTGTTGACCGTATGGTGTGTTGAGTGTCATCGACACGTTACAGCTAGACAGCACCTCTAGGGCAAACTGGGATAGCCCGCTGTGCCTCTTCTCGAACTCGACGTTTGACCATTGGAATAGGAAAAAGACAGGTCTATTGTTGCGCGTAAAGATGAGCAGAGGGATGCTGCCTTTGCGCGCTTCCGTGTATGCCTGGGCATACCACTCTCCCAACTTCCCAAAGGTCGGGAGAGTCAGGAGGTGATCAAGTTCCCATCCCTCTTGATTCTTGCATTCGATATGGAATGGGAAAGACTTGTCTGCTGTCACTACGTCCCCAGCTAGGTTAAAGCCTTTCTTTAGCGCTGACCCTCCGCTCATAGGTGTTCGATGAAATTCGCTTTTCCACCATTTCGTCAGCGCTTTGCATACGTCCCTCTCGAAGCGCTGGCCTTTGCGTCGTGACATGCGCCCGACTTTCGATTTATCAGTCATCTCTTCATCCTTTGTGTCTTCATGAACTTGACAACGCTCGATTCATCGACCTCTCGACCTGTCTCAAGCAAGTCCTTAGCAAGCTGTACAAGCTCATCAGGAAAAGCGTAAGTAATCGATATGGTACCGTCGACCTCCGGACGCACCGAATCGAGCGTAATCTTGCCTACCTGGCTGCGCCAAAAGTTACGGTACTCCGTCGCTTGTTGCTGTGCTACAGCAACAAGTTTAGCAGCGTCCTTGTCAAACTCTGCGAGTTGTTCGGGAGTAACTTCTTTCATTTAGACCTCCGTTATCGTTGTTGTGCTTCCGCTTTTCGACACGAAATGCGTAGGCTGGAAGCGCTCGTTATGTGTCGCTATAATAACAGTCCTGCTCTGTGCTATCGACTCAAGCACCGCATGAACCTGCCCCGTGGTTTGCTCGTCCAGAGCGTCAAACCACTCATCAAAAAGCAATGTACCACAAAACGTGATGTCGCCCAAAGCGAAAGCAAGCGCGATGTCAACGCATCGCCTCTCGCCACCGGAGCACGAATCAAGCTCGACAAAGCCTTCTGGCTTCCTGACAGCGACTTCTATCTTGCCTGTCTTCTCCTCGCCTGACTTCAAGCGTTGAGAGCGAAACAGAACCTCCATAGGTACAGGAGCGAAGCGGTCAAGATAGCCTTGCACAACTTGGTTGACTATCGGGAGAACAGACCGCAGGGCGTGATCTCTTAGCCCTGAAGGGCCGAAGCCCCGGACCCAAAACTCCGCCTCCTCTAGCCTACGCTGGATTCTATCCTCCTTCTTTATCAGCGCGACTCTTTCTTTGAGCTTCACTTCTATTTGATCCTTAAACCACGCCAAAGATTTTTTCGCTGCTTTCAACCTTTCAGCGATCCTTGCTTGCGCAAGATCAAGCTCATGCGTGAGCCAGCGTAGCTCGTGCTCGCTTTCCTTGCACTTCGATAGCGCGACTCTTTCTTTGCGTAGCGCCTCGGCTTCCTTTGCGATTGTCTTCAAAAGGGCAGAGTTCTCATCAGAAAGCACTCTCATTTCAGCGTTCAACATGAATCTGGCCTTTGTTAGGTCAGGCTTGGCTCCTGACATCTTCTGTTGACAAGTAGGGCACCGATTTTTCGAGAGTAGCGAGGTTACACGTTCCTCTTCCTTCTCTACTTGTTCCTGTTGTCCTTCTACTGATCTGATGCTCATTTGTACTTTTTGAAGCGCTCTCGCTTGCTCTTCGATAAGCGTTAGTTTACCCCCAATAATCTTTAACTGGTGAACTATGCCTGAGCGCACTAGCGAGAGCATCAATCGTATCTCTACAGAGCGGTCGTTACTGGTGTCTCTGCTATCGCGCTTCAGGCTTTTGACTTCAGCGTTTAGCGCCTGAAGCGCTCTCAAGGCCTCGCTTGACTGAAAGCGCACGTTTCGCAGATCCTCACGCTGCTTTATGGCTTCCCTCTTTGCGATGTCAAGGGCATCTTGGAACTCGGAGAAATCTAACACTGATTCGAGAACCTCCTTTAGCTTCGAATCAGTTAAACTGGACACGCCTGAAGCGCCTTGACCGAAGTACATAGCCGATAACAAGGACAACTCCGAGAACCCTAGCAGATCAAAAAGATGCTCTTGTCCTTTGTCTTTCTGCTCGGCTCCATTGAGCCGAAAGGTCAAACCATTCTTTTTGTCGCCATTCCTACCCCTAAAGCGCTCGACTTCGACATCCAAGCCATCCTGGGTTTCTACAGTGCAGACAACCGCCGTCTCTTCCTTGTCTGCACCGCGCCTCTTGACGCTATCGCCGGTTAAGGCGCGGTGCGTCTTTCCGGTCAAGCACCATCGCACCGATTCGAGCAGGCTGCTTTTGCCCGCACCTATTTGACCAAACAGGATCAGAGGCTTACCCGCAAAAGCATTCAGGTCTATCTGGAAGCTCTGTATGGACATGAAATTCCTGATGTCTATCCTGATGAGCTTCATTCTTTTACCCTCCCTAGAAAGCGCAACCCGGCTCTTGTAAAGCGCTTCGACTGCCTCTGAGAGGCCACGTATTGCTTGATCGCGTTCGATGGATTAGCCCTCACCCCCTTTATAATAGGAGCGCTCTCTTTCTCCTTCTCTTCGATAAAGACTTCATATGCTGCGGGCTGAAAACGATCCATGAACTTTTTGATCTCCTCGGAGCCTGGTCTTTCGTCCCCAAGATATACATCAACGTAGTTGTTACGTATCAAAGCTCCTGCAGCATTGCCTATGCGCTGTAAAGCACCCCATCTCGCCTTGACAAAGCGGGGAGAGATCTTGTTTTCCTTGAACGAGATAGTACCATCTTTCCGCAGCAGCCATATAACTGGAGTAGCCTCAGCGTTAGACCTGTCCTGATGAAGGGGAGAGCCTAAATAATGCACAAACCCCCTTTCTACCGTTGTTTGATCTCCTTTTTTGTTGAGGGACTGCATGTTGTGGTAGTGACCTGTGAACACTTTGTTGTAGCCGAGTTTTGCAAAGCATTGTGGGTGGATTGCTTCCTTAGTGACGTACTCACTGCTACCTGGCTTTC
>JAHISL010000081.1 GCA_018818185.1 Patescibacteria group bacterium
TATCTCAACAAATCTGTTTCTGATATCGATATCTTAATCAAAAAATCGAGTTTTTCAAATCTTAAAAAAACATTAGAAAAACTCGACTACCACCAACTACCTTCATCTACCCCATCAAACGAAATCTCCTTTGTTAAAAAAACCTCCACCCAAACCCTGACAATAGATATCCACTTTCGAGCCATCCGTTCCGCCCTCAATCCTCTTTTTAGACATCCGCTTGAACCAAAAAATATGACCAAACTCACCTCTGAGTTCTGGAAATCATCATCTCCTCAAAAAGACAATCTTTACTTCCTAAAAAATGAATATTTACTTTTATATTTTTGTCTCAACTCCCTCTTTCATCATGGCCTTCGGGGAGCTGATCTTTTAGCCACTATTTCCACCATCATTACCACAGAAAAAATTAACTGGCAAAACTTTTGGGATTTGGTAAAAAAATATCACTTTACAAATTTTGTCTATTACCCCTTAGGCTGGTCTTCTCGTTTATTTAAAACAAAAGTCCCAAATTTAAAGCATCATCGACCCAACATATTCCGCCGCTTTTTTATAAAATTATTAATTAATCAACATACCGTCTTCAGACCCTTTCACAGCCTCGGCAAAGATTATTTCTCCAGCAGGATAAATGTTATTTTAATTTTCGTTATTCGTCTTTTTTTATATGAAAAATAAGTACCCCAAAATAGGAATCATCTCTTCCCGTGGAGGCCACCTGTTTCAAGTCAATCAATTAAAGGCTTGGTGGGAACAATATCCTAGATTTTGGGTTACTGCCCCCGGTGGCGACACCAGTTACTTTTTAAAAAAAGAAAAAATATATATTGGTAATTTCCCCGAACAAAAAAATTTGATAAACGCCGTCAAAAACTTTGTTTTGGCTATGAAAATCATCTCTCGTGAAAAACCTGATATTTTATTTAGTGACGGTGCCGGCATTGCCCCTCCTTTTTTTTTAATTGGCAAAATTTTCGGATGTAAACTAATCTACATGGAAACATATGATTTTATTAGTTTTCCCACTCTAACAGGAAAAATTCTTCAACATTTTGTCGATCTTTTTTTAGTTCAACATCAATCTCAAAAAAAATTCTTTAAAAACTCAAAATATTGGGGGCCAACCCTATGATCTTCATTACTGTCGGCACCACCATGTTTCCTTTTACCAGACTGTTTGCCGCCATCGATAAAATTTTGATCGACTTACACTCCAAAGAAACACTAATTATCCAATCCCCGGTTCCATATAGTTTTAATTATCCCCATACCAAAACTTTTACCGATCTACCCTTTAACAAAATAATTTCTAATTATAGAAAATCACGAATTAGCCTTGTTCACGGAGGCCTAGGTAGTATCTACCTCGCCACAAAATATTGCCGTAATAAACCAATTATTATCCCCCGCTACCAAAAATTCAACGAACACACAAACAACAATCAAGTTGATTATTGTCAAATAATTAAACACCAAACAAACACCAGCATAGTATTCGATACACCCAAATTTTCCCACCAGCTACAAGATAAAATTCAACACCCAGCTTTAATAAAAAATAGATCAAGACAACAAACTCACCAGTCAACCCTAATTACAAATTTAACTAAATATACAGACAATATTTTTAACCAAAAAAATATTGTCATTGTGTTTAATCGACTTATTGTTGGTGGTGTTGAAATAAAAATCGTCGACATTATTAACAAGCTCTTTCAGCTCCATCCTCAATATCATGTCAGTCTATTACTTCGCGACAAAAATGTCTCACCCATCATTTTGTCAAAAATAAACGCTCCTTTTACTTTAATTAGTTCGCCAAAAGCCTTCGGCAAAATTTCCCGTAATATTATTTTTCCCTTCTTTCTTTCTTTTCATTTTCTAAGACTTCGACCAGTAGCTGTCCTCAGTTTCATGGATATCAGTTCGATTGCCAGCGTCATTGCCAAACGCATTTCAAATATCAAATCAAAACTGATAATTAGTGAAGATATTAATATCATCAAACACCTCAAAACGAGACCTTTTCCCAAGTTCAGAAAATTTTTAGTCTCCCGTTTTTATCCTCATGCATCAAAAATAATAGCCCTAACCAATCATAATTTTGATAACCTCGTTAAACTAGGGATCACTCCCCAAAAAATCTCTGTCATCCCCAACTGGTTACCATACGCCACCTCAAACTTATCCAAAACAAGTACTTTCACAAAAGAAAAAAAATACGACCTTCTCTTTATCGGTCGACTAGATCAGCAAAAGAATCCTATGGCTTTTCTTAAAATATGCAAAAAAATGCCCAACAAAAAAGCAGTTATGATTGGCACTGGACCTTTTCTATCTCATGTAATAAAAAAAATTGATAAATCAAACATTAAAAATGTTACCCTTGTTGAAAAAACTGACAAGATTCATCAATATTATCAGCAATCAAAAATTTTAGTCTCTACTTCAAGATATGAAGGTTGTCCTCCCCTAATCGTTTTAGAGGCAATTGTTTATGGCTGTCTCCCAATCGTTCCCGATATCTCAGATATAAATTGGTATTTTGATAAATTTCAAAATCAACTAGTATACAAAAACATTGATGAAGCTATTCAAAAAATTAACTACTTAATTAAAAACAACGCTCTTTCCTCAGATATTACAAAATACTATTCCAAATTAATTTTATCTGAAAGAAAAAACAACTTACTGTCGCTTATTAATCAAATCACCAACTAGCCCTTTGATTTTTGTACTAAACCCATTTTTTATAAAAAAATCAGCCCTTTCAATACATTTATTTGGATTAATTCTCATCTCTTCAAATCTCTCAATAGCCTCATTTAAACCATCCTGACTATATTCATTAAATAGAACTCCCGATTTGCCATTCTCAACAATCTCGCTTGCTCCACCAGCCTTAAAAGCGATTACAGGGACTCCGGCTGACATTGCCTCTACCATTACCATCCCAAAATCTTCTCCCTTCGCCGCAAATATCAAGGCTCTTGTCTTTGAAAAAATCTTTGGCAACTCCCCTTCTCCTGCAAATCCGTAAAATTCAATATTCTCCTTAGCCAAACTTTTCAAGTATTTCTCATCTGAATCTTCACCCCTACCAACTATTAAAAGTTTTTTTCTGTTTTCATTAAAAGAATTAATAATTAGTTCAATCCCCTTATCTAAAACCAATCTTCCAAAATACAAATAATATTCGCCATCACTTTTGTTCTTAGAATGTTTATAGCTCTTCAATGGTACATAAACCACCTTTGATTCAACCCCAAACACCCTCTTGACTCTCATCTGTGTGTATTTTGAATTTGACCACCAAATATCAGGTCTATGTGCCGCCACAAAATCCCACAATCTTCTATTCTTATACAAAAAACTAAAATTATGGCTCTTGTATTTACCTCCCCGAACTGTCATCAAACTCCGTTCTCCATACATCCTCTTTGAAGGTGTGTGACAATAACACAAATGTTTTGTCCACGGGGAAACTATTACCCCAAAGGAACCATATCCGTAGGTCGAAGAAATCACCAAATCATATTCTGATAAATCCAATTTCTCCCAAAACCATGGTGATATTAATAGCAAAAAAGTTCGAAAATATGGCATTTTAAACTTTTTCCAAAACTTAACCAAGTTGCTTGCCACCACCCTCCCTGCTCTCTTTCTAATCTCAAAATTATTCAAATCCCCATCTTCAAAAAACAAAGTATATAAATCACTTTTGGGATATATCTTCAAAATTTCCAATAAAAATTTGTTAGCCCCACCCCATTCCTCAACCACATCATGAACGATTGCTATTTTCATTCTTATCATTTGAACAAATAGTAACATTATTATCTATTAAACTATTCCCCAAAAGCATTCCCCTAATTGCATAAAATACATAAAAGAGGTTTATTGCCATCGAATTGAGCAAGCTCACCACCACTAAAACCCAAGACGAAATCATCAATACTAAAATCAATGGTTTTGGATATTTATTTCTTCGAATATATTTAAAGTCATCCAGCACAAACACCATCAACAGAGTTACAAATCCCAAGCTACCAACTAATCCAGTTTCACTCAACCAAGACAAAAACTGATTATGGGGACTTCCGGGTAAGGATACTGTTTTTTGTTTTCCTCCCCCAAAAGTATTGACCACCATCGGATCTGCAATTTTTTGATAATTACCATATCCCACACCAAATATTTTTTCTGCTTCAAATAAATCCAAAGCAACAGACGCATATCGCCTTCTAGAGTTAATTGTTTGAATATCGTAATCATCCTTGAGCATAAACCTTCTTGCAATCGGCAAATTAAGACCAATTAAAAATATTACAAAAAAAGAAAAAATAAGATACTTCAGGTAAAAATGTTTACTTTTTGATTTTAAAAAAAATACTATTCCAAAAAAAGTCAATCCCAAAAACATCGCCACTACATCACCTCGATAACTGTGCAAAAGAATTGCCAAACAACCCAATACAAACACCATCCAATAAAACATACTTTTAACCTTATTTTTTCCCTCTATAAAAAACAACGGCAATAAATAAACACCCATTAGTGCACCAATCGGAGCAACCCTTCCGCGAATGATCTCTTCCTCATAAAAACCAAAAGTTGACTCAGGGACAATTTTTTCAAAAATATTCAAAAATTCCGCTGGAAAATAAAGAGTTACCAAGGAAAATATACATGTAATTACCTCTAGAACAACAAACATAAAAACAACCTTTCTTATCTTCTTATATTCAAACCCAATATAAGCAAAAAATAGAAAGAAGATAAAACAAAAAAATAATATTTTTAAAGAAAATAGATTATCCTTTGATATACCAATATCCGTTATTAGCAGACTTAAAACAGAAACCAATAGCAATGATAAAAAAAATAGAATTTGTCTTGATTCAATTATTTTAAAAAACCATTTTTTAAAATCCTTTTTAATCAAAAAATGATATCCAAGAAAAATTATTACCGCCCCTATTGCCAATTTATCAGAATAATCCAAGAAAGGAATACCTGTGATGAAACTTTCGAAATATAACAAAATGCCTATAAAAATATACATTATTGCCTCTATTAATTATTGCAAATATATAAACTCAAATAACTATCATACTCTAAACAATGAATATTATTTCTATAATCTCCACGATACTTGTCAAATAGTCCAACCTTGTAGTCAGGTAATCGAAGAATAAATTTACCGTTAAAATTTTTTATCATCTCATAATTATTGATTGGCAAAAAACCCTTATTTTTGCATTTAGCAAGATTCTCTATTTTTGTACCTAGCCTACCGCAATAATAATACATAAAACTATAATCTTCCTCTAAAAAATATTTATTTATGTTCATCTCCTTAAACACAAAACTAGTATCCATCACCTCATCATACTTATTGCCTCTTCTGTCTTCCAACTTTCGATTAAATTGAACTATATTTGAAAATAATAAAACTAAATATAAAAAGGCGCCAAAATAAAATTTATTTCGATCTCTTAAGGAAACAACTAATATTCCAATTACCCCAATCAAAAACACTATCACCGGAGCAAACAATTGCATTTCATGAAACATGTAAGGTAAAAAAATCACCGCGCCTAAAAAAGACCCTTCCAATACCAAAAAACTAATATATACCATCATCCCCAAATCTTTTTGTCGACTCCTGTATATCACCCCTCCCAAACAAAAAAGAATTATCACAATAAATAATGAGTGGAAAACTCCAATTCCCAGTACCTTTACCACGAAAAGA
>JAHISL010000082.1 GCA_018818185.1 Patescibacteria group bacterium
ATATAATTTTTTATAGAAAAGATTAAATTTTAGCCAGATACTTTCCACTAAAGACGGAGATGATTGGTAGTTTTTGGGATAATATTTTTTATAATATTTTTTGTTGATACTAATTTTGGGGTAAAGACAGCCACAGTCGAGGCATTTAAAGATGGGAATTTTTTTTGAATCTAGATGGTGGCGACCATGAAAGTTATTGGCGGAAAAAATTTTCTTATTTTTGGTACTAGAGCAAAGTGGACAATTCATCTAGTTTATTTTTTGATTAATAAGCTCCTTTAAGAGATTGGCGAATTGGTGGAGATAGCTACTTTTTTTGGATGAAAGAAAAATAGTTTTTAAATATTTTGGACTAAGATGAAAAAGTAAGTTGGGAAGGATTTGATTAAAATCTTTATTTTGAGTATTGGCCCACTTGAGGATATCGATTTTATGTTTTGAAAAGCGATATTTATGTGGATACTTTTTTATCAAAAGGGAGGCGTTAAAAAGTTCTTGATATTCTTGTTTACTAAATTTATAATCCATCTGGTCATAGATTTCCGTGCCCGGGTAAGGTGTAAAAACGTTAAAGCTGTATATTTCAGAGCGTAGTTCACGAGCTAGCTTAGTAATATCGTTGAGATCTTTTTTAGTTTCTTGGGGTAGATTAACTAGAAAGTTGGCAAAGGTTCTAATTTTGTATTTGTGACAAAGATCGAAGATATTTCGAAGCATTTTTAGGTTTATCCCCTTTTGGATTAACTTTAGGGCTTGGTCACTACCCCTTTCAACACCAAAGTCAATTTGGATACAGCCAGCTTGTGACATCATTTTGATGATTTCCTCGTTTAGTGTTGAGACCTTTGCTGAGCAACCCCAAAGTAAGTTTAAGTTCTCTTTTTTTAATAGACGACAAAAATTGGCAACATTTTCTTTGTTGATAGTAAAGAGGTCATCAATAAAATAAAAACTATCAATGAAATATTTTTGTCGAAGTAGTTTTATTTCAGAAATAAGACTTTTGGCACTTCTAACTCGGGTGTAACAACCACCTCCGTTGAATTGACGAAGCTTTTTGGCAACACAAAAGGTACAGGTGGAGGGACAGCCTCGGGTAGCCAGTAAGTAGAATGAACGAAGAAAGCATCCTCGAATGGAATATGGCGATGCTTGGGTATAATATTCCATGTCAATTAATTTGTAGGCGGGGTGAGAGATTAAATCAAGATTTTTTTGTAGTGGTCGCAGTGGAGTCGATATAAAGTTTGAGTTCTTGTAATAGGCAATACTTTTAATTTTTTTGTACGGAATGTTTTTTATTTTTAAAATTTTTTGACAAAGTTCTAAAAATGTTTCCTCCCCTTCTCCAATGACTTCAAAATCAACTGGTGAATTGGGTTCTTCAAGTAAGTCTTGGGGATAGAGAGTTGGATGAATTCCGCCGACAATAATCTTTATCTTTGGGCTTATCTCATGTTTAATTCTATTGGCGAGGTGTAAAACCTCCTCATATTCTGGGGTATAGCAAGTAATTCCAACAACTTTTGGCTGGTTGGATCTGATTTGGGAGATGATGTCGTTTTCGATTTTAATCAATAAGCTGTCGAGATTATTAAAAAATTTTTTGTCACGAACAACCTGTTTTAGAGTAACGTCAATAATTTTTGTTTTGATTTTTGACTGTAATAGGTGGCCGGCTAGATAAAGTAGGGCAAGGGGTGGACGATAGTGGTTTATTGAACGTGAGGGTGGAGAGACTAAAACAACATCAGTCATTAAATATTTGATTATAGACTTTTTGAGATCGACGTCGCCAATCCCAGACGCTTCTAATGAGTTCAAGGGCATCTTTGGAGGTCTTTAAATATAATTTTGGGTCGCCTAAAAGCTTTAAAATATTTTCTGAGAATTTTCTATAATTTCCTGGAGGGGTTTTTATAACTCCTTTCGGATAGTATGTTTTTAGAGCCTCAAGATTGAATGATACCCCTGGGAGCCCCCAGGCCATGGCTTCGGCGGCAGCCATACCACCGCTATCATAGATAGCAGGATGGACAACAAGTTTAGAATTTTTAAAAATATGGTATTTGTTTTGACCACTTTGAAAACCAAAGAGAGTAATATTTTTATTCAGTTTATATTTTTTTATTTTTCTTTTTAATTTCTCTTCTAATTGACCATCACCGATAATGGCTAGAGTTGATTTTGGCTTCTTTTGAACAACAAGCCTCCAAATATCGATTAATTCCAAAACCCCTTTTTGAGAGTGTAGTCGACCTTGAAAAACCGCATCATATTTTCTTTCTGAGGGCTTGATTATTTTATTTTTCTTAAAATATTTTTCAGAGGCATCAATATTTACTCCCCCTTGAACCACGATTACCTTCTTTTTGGGAAAACGTTTTCTGTCGGGCTCGGAGGTGATTAAAATTTGATCTGCAAATTTGTTGGCTAAAAATTGTGTGGGCTGCTGAAACAAGTAATAAAGGTAGCCTTTGATGACTTGGTGCTCATAAGGGCTATATTTTGTTCCTGGTTTTGGAGCAAAAAGATATTGACCACAAAGCCAGATACCGTTTTTGTGAAAAAGTTTATATAAAATTCCAAAAATAAAATCGGGTAAGAAGTCGGAGACAGTGTAACAATAATCAGCGTTTTTAAAAGATTGAATGTTTTTTACAAAAGCAATTAGACCAAGAGTTTTTCGTCGAAGAGTGTGATATATCAAGTTTACAATAGTAGGTTGGGTGTGTGGATTTGTTTTATCGGTTAAAATAAATTTTGGTTTGAGTTGATAACGTTTTAATAATGCGCGAGTCTCTTGACTGCCAAAGACAGTAATGTCGAGTTTCTTTTGCCAGGCTTTGATAAATTCTAGAAAGATGGTGTCACCGCCACTTTGACCGGAACCAATGTTATTATTAGCTATTATTAGAAGTTTCTTTTTCACTTTACTATTCTAACCTATTTATGAGAAAAATAAATTTAGGAAGCGGGCCAGCGTCGGCAAGGGGGTGGGTAAATTATGATTGGGGACTTATGCCTTTTTTAGGGAAATATAGATTGGTATCGATATTGGTTTGGCTAAAAATATTGGGCAGAGAATATGATTGGTGTTGGCCAAAGATTGAACTAGTTGACATTAGAGGTGAGCTTCCAAATGAAGACAAAAGCGTTGATTATATTTATTGCTCTCACGTGTTGGAACACTTTGAAAAAAGTGAGGCAGTAGCTATTTTAAAAGAGTGTAAGAGAGTATTAAAAGATAAGGGGTTAATTAGAATCGTTTTACCCGATTTGAATAAAATCGTTAAAAACTATAGTGAGGCAGATAGTTTTAATAGAGAATTTTTTGGCTATGACAAAGATAAGTATCTCGGATTACTCGGAAGCTTGAAGAAAGTTTTTATTAGAGAACATAAATGGATGTATGATAGTAAGTCGGCAAGGAGGCTATTGAGTGAGGCGGGTTTTAAGAATATTCGATTATGTAGTTATAGAAAGGGTGCGGTGCCAAATATTGATAAACTTGATTTAGAGCAGCACCGGAAAATTAGTTTGTATCTAGAAGCTGGCGGTAAGAAGACAAAATAGTCTGAAAGTTTTTTGAAGAAAAATTGTTTTGGGCGTATTTTCGGCATTTTTTTTGTAAAGCTAGATATTTGTTTTGATTTTTAAATAGTGCACCAATATTTTTTTGAAAGTTTTTTACTGATGGTTTAAAAAGAATAGCGACTGTGTTGTCCAGGGCCTCAGGAATAGCCCCCATGTTTGATCCAAGGACAGGAAGACCCGAGGCAACAGCTTCCATCGAGACACGACCAAAGCCCTCGGGATATTGGGAAGCAATGCAAAATATATTTGCTTGATTGTAAATCTCGGGCATATTTTTGTTTGGTATTTC
>JAHISL010000083.1 GCA_018818185.1 Patescibacteria group bacterium
AAAAAAATTGACGTTGTACACATATTGAATATGTATGATACATTCGGATATATTTCTATACGGATAAAGTTGCGGAGAAAAAGTCCATTTTTTGTGCTAAAATAACCCCAATCTCATGATCGACATCAATCTCCTTAGGGAGCACCCAGAAATCATCAAAAAAGCGCTTGAAAACCGTCAAAAAGATACTCAAATTTTGGATAAAGTAATTATTCTCGACAAGGAGTATCGTCAGGTCTTGGGCCAGCTAGAAGAGCTTCGTTCTCAGCAAAACCAGCTATCCAAATCAGTCACAGGAAAACCCACGCCAGAGCAAATTTCTCAGGGCAAGGAACTTAAAGAAAAGTCAAAAGTATCAGAAGAGTTATATAAGAAAGCTGAAATTGCTCTTAATTCACTTTTTGAAGAAATTCCCAATATTCCCGCTGACGATGTTCCTGTCGGTAAAGATGACACAGAAAATGTTGTCCTAAAAACTGTTGGCGACAAGCCAAAATTTGATTTTACCCCCAAGGATCATATTGATTTAGGTGAGGCCCTTGATATTCTCGATGTTAAAAAAGCTGCCGAAGTTTCTGGTTCCCGTTTTGGTTATTTCAAAGGCCAGGGTGCCGTCTTAGAGATGTCGCTCATGTTCTACGCCTTTCAGAAATTAATCGCCAAGGGTTTTGTTGGCATGATTCCTCCTGCCATGATCAAATCAAAAACAGAATGGCAGTGTGGTTATGCCAGTAATAAAAATCTTTTTGGAGCCTATTATTCTATTCCCGAAGATGACCTTATCTTTATCAGCTCCTCCGAGCATTCTGTTGTTCCCTATCACCAAAATGAAGTTTTAAGTCCAGACATCTTTCCCATAAAATATGTCAACTATTCTCCCTGTTTTCGTCGAGAAGCTGGCACCTACGGCAAAGATATGAAGGGCATGCTTCGAGTTCACTATTTCAACAAGGTTGAAATGAACATTTTCACCCTTCCCGATCTTAAAGTTTCCGATGCTATGTGTTTAGAAATGCTCTCAATCGAAGAAGAAATCATGCAAGAACTTGCTTTGCCTTATCAAATAGTTCGTAATTGTACCGGAGATCTACCTCAGCCCAATCGTCGCATGTATGACACCAATACCTGGTTTCCTGGCCAAAATGACTACCGAGAAACTCAATCTTGTAGCAACTGTACCGATTACCAGGCCCGTCGACTAAATACTAAAGTCAAGATCGGCGGCCAAAATCAATTTGTCCACATCCTTAATGCCACTGTCGTTACTGATCGGGTTCTCCTAGCTATTCTAGAGAATCATCAGACCAAGGACGGCAGTATAAATATCCCCGAGGTTCTTTGGCCCTTCACTGGGTTCAAAGTAATCTCCCCTAAATTGTAGAGGAGCCACCCACCCCCCGGTGGAGTCGATTTATCGACTAAAGCCGGGGGAGGTTTGCTTTTTTTAAAGGCCTTAATTTAACTTATTCATAGTAAAATCAAGCAATGCTCAAATTTCTTCAAAATTTATTCGACGAGAATCAGCGTCACCTCAAGGCCTACAAACCTTTGGTGTCCAGAATAAATGAGCTTGAGGCTGATATCAAAAAACTTTCCGACAAAAAATTACAAGCCAAAACCCAAGAATTTAAAGATAAAATAAAAAACGGCACCAAACTCGACGACCTTTTGCCCGAAGCTTACGCCGTTGTTCGTGAAGCAATTTTTAGAACTATTGGTGAACGGGCTTATGATGTTCAATTGATTGCCGCCATTGCCCTTCACCAAGGTGCTATCGCCGAGCAACGTACCGGTGAAGGAAAAACCCACTCTGTTATTTTCCCTGCCTATTTAAACGCCTTAACCGGTTTTGGTGTTCATGTTATTACCCCAAATGATTACCTCACTCGTGTTGGTGCCGGTTGGTATCCCAAGGCCCTAAATTTTTTAGGTATTTCCACCGCCGCCATTATTCATGAAGAATCCTTTATCCTCGATCCAGACTTTACCGATTCTAGCGAAAAAATAGATGACCGTTTGGCTCACCTTCGCCCTGTTTCCAGAGTTGAGGCTTATCAGGCTGATATTACCTATGGTACCAACAATGAATTTGGCTTTGATTATCTTCGTGACCACATGGTAGGGGATTTTAATCAAAAGGTTCAAAGGTCAAAACACTATTTTGCCATTGTTGATGAAGTCGACTTTGTTTTGATCGACGAGGCCAGAACCCCCCTAATTATTTCTTCCCCCAACAATCAACCTGTCGAAAAATACTACAAATTTGCCCAAATTGCCAAAGAATTGCAATCAAATGATTATGTCATTGACGAAAAATCAAAAAGCGCCACCTTGTCCGAATTTGGAATCAGAAAAGTCGAAAAAATATTGGGGGTTACCAATCTTTATGAGGAATCTTTTGAAACAATTCATTATATTGAAAATGCCATCAAAGCCCAGGCTCTTTTTCACAAAGACAAGGAATATGTCGTCAAAGACAACGAAATTATTATAGTTGACGAGTTTACGGGCCGCCTGATGCAGGGTCGACGTTGGTCAGATGGTCTTCACCAGGCCGTTGAAGCCAAGGAGAACGTCAAGGTTCAACAGGAGTCCCAGACCTGGGCAACTATTACTTTTCAAAACTACTTTCGTCTCTACGATAAATTGGCTGGTATGACCGGAACTGCTGCCACCGAAGCCGAGGAATTCAAGAAAATTTACCAGCTAGACGTTATTACTATCCCTACCAACCGTCCACTTCAAAGAGAAGATGATAATGATTTAATTTTTAAAACCCAACGTAGTAAATACGCCGCCATCGCCACCAAGGTTGCTGAGCTTCACCAAGCAGGTCAGCCTGTTCTTATTGGCACTACCAGTATTGAAAAAAACGAAATTATTTCTTCCATGCTTCGCAAACGAGGGGTGCCTTTCCAAATGCTAAATGCCAAAAACCATCAATCTGAAGCAAGTATTATTGCCAAAGCCGGCATCAAGGGCGCTGTCACTGTTGCCACCAATATGGCTGG
>JAHISL010000084.1 GCA_018818185.1 Patescibacteria group bacterium
ATTATTATTGCTGATGTTCTCGAACACACAATTAATCCCAAAAAAATATTAGTGGAATCAAAAAATTTAATTACTAAAAAAGGTGAAATCTTGATATCAGTTCCAAATGTTACTCATCAATCAATTATTATGGAGCTCCTTTCAGGCCAATGGAACTACGAAAAAAGTGGCCTCCTTGACGAAACACATTTACACTTCTTCGACCAAAATGGAATCATAAAAATGATTGAAAATTCTGGTCTATATATCTCAGAAATCGATGCAGTAACTGCAAATCTTCCAAAAGAGATAATTAAGGAAAGTCTTTCAAAAGACAACATCAAACTCGATGATAAGCTATACCGTCTATTAAGCAAAAATTCAGCCACTATATTTCAACATATTATTCGTGCCACATTAATAAAACCAAACAATTATAAATCACATCAGAATTTTGAAAAAAGAATCAAACCAATTTCTGACTGGATAGACAACTATCAAAAATTAGTGAACAAAGTTGATGAAGATAATAAAATACTCAACAGTAAAAGACTATTAATTAACAGGTTCTTTAGCCTTGTATTTAAAAATGAATAAAATTAAAACATCCGACATCGATACATATTTTGAAAACATTAACTTTCTAACAAAGGAAATTTCAGAGTTAAGAAAAAAGAACACAAACTTATCATCCAGACTGAATCGAATCCACCAATCTCTACTATGGAAATGTTATAAACTTACAAAGACTATATTAAAACATCCCATGAAAATTATTTTATCTCTTATCCCAATAAAGCAACGAAAAAGAGCTTCACGACTATTATCAAAAATAATTATATTCAACCAAAAAAACAAAATATCCTATGCCCTTAAACAAGAATGGAAAAAACATATCAAGGTTCAGCCCAAAAATATTAAGCATGATATTTTAGTTTTCGGTCTCATTTCCTGGAACTTTCGATTTCAAAGACCTCAGCAAATTTCAACAGAATTGGCCAAGCTCGGCCATCGCGTATTTTACATCGAACATGAATTTGTTCCACAAAGACCCACAAAAAATGGTTTTCAACACATAACAGCAGAAAAAATATCAACCAATCTATATAGAATTAAAATTTCCTCCTCGGCAAAACATTTTATTTATAACGACATCTGTAGTCCAAAAGATATCAAGATAATGCTTGGTTCCATAAAATCACTCATCAAAGAGGCCAAAATCATTAATCCAGTGGCAATTGTCGAACATCCTTTTTGGTCTGATCTTTCAAAGAAAATTGCCATGCCAATTATTTACGACTGCATGGATAATCATTCAGGCTTTTCAGAAACTTCAAAAGACATAAAAATAAAAGAGAGAGAACTGATCAAAATGTCTAAATTCAACATTGCCACTTCTGATTATCTATCTCGACATCTAAACAAACTCGGCTCAACCAACACTCTCCTAATCAACAATGGAGTGAATACATCAGATTTTTGTAAAAAGAATATTTCTATCCCCACAGATATTTCAAGCTTATCTCATCCAATCATTGGATACTACGGCGCTCTATCAGATTGGTTTGATGCCGCACTTTTAGAAAAAATCGCCAAAGACCAGCCCGAGTCTTCTATTGTTTTAATCGGAGAAGTAACCAATAAGAAAATTATTGAGGCTTCAAAAAAATACACCAATATTTACCTTCTTGGAGAGAAACGGTACCAGGATATCCCGGGCTACTTAAAAGCCTTTGACGTCGCTCTCATACCATTTATAATCAACCCCTTAATTAAAGCAACGAATCCAGTAAAGATATATGAATACTTTTCCCAGAACAAACCAGTTGTCAGTACCTCTCTACCTGAATTGAAAAAATATAAAAAACTCCTTTATCTTTCAAAAACACACACAGATTTTATAAAAAATATTCGTCTAGCCCTCAAAGAAAAGCTAAAAAACCAAGAAAGAGTTAAAGTATCAATTTCTAATCAATGGTCTGCTAAAGCAAAGGAAATCTCAACCCAATTAGACAAATTTTTTGACAAGGTCAGCATCGTTATTC
>JAHISL010000085.1 GCA_018818185.1 Patescibacteria group bacterium
CCAAAGATTGGGCTTTCCTGAAACCACGCTCGAAACTGTCTTTGCCAACTATGATGGTCCCAATTACATGATTATTGCCAAATGTGCCTACAACAAAGACTGTATTGCCAAAAACTTCTCCCTACCTCTACCTCTCGAATATTACCCCGCTCATCTACCAGGATTTCCCGCCATAATTAAATATTTTTCTTTTTATACCAACACTCCCAAAGCCATGCTCTTGGCAACCCTTGCCGGTTCTCTGCTTTTTACCCTTGTTTCTTTCTCTTTTTATAAGTTATTTTTCAAGGAAAAATTATCTTTTTGGATAACCTTAATTACCATCTTTTTCCCCGCCCGTCTCTTTGTTATGCGTCTGGTCGGTGCCCCAGAAACCTGGTTTTTAAGCTTTATTCTGCTTTCAATTATTTTTTTCAAAAAGAAAAAGTTCTTTCCTTCGGCAATTTTTGCCGTTTTTGCCCAGCTTCTAAAAAGTCCAGGTATTCTCCTTTTTGCCGCCTATGCCATAGTCGCCCTTTTTGACTATTTAAAAACAAAAAAAATTGGTTATCGTTATTTCTTTTATCTTCTTGTCCCTGTCTCTGCCATCGCCATTTTTTATTACTACTATCTCCAAACAGGGGACTTCTTTGCCTATTTTAATTCCGGTGACAATATCCACCTCACCCCCTTCCCTTATCAGGTTTTTGTCAGTACCAGGTCATGGATCAATACTATCTGGCTCGAAGATGTCATCTATGTTTTTGCTCTCTGTTTCTTTGCTCTGGGACGTCTATGGAAAAAATATCGAACCGATATTTTGTTCATTTTCCCAGCTCTCTATACCTTGGCCAGTGTCATGGTGGCTCATCGCGACATCAGTCGCTACATGATTCCTGTTTACCCCTTTGTTTTATTGGCCTTTGGCAAAAAAATCTCTCATAAGAATATTCGTATGATCTTTTTTCTTCTCATCCCGGCCGTTCTTCTCTATGCTATCAATTTCATTATCGGCAACACTGCCCCAATCACTACCTGGGCTCCATACCTTTAATAACCTTTTCGCTGTCCTTCTTTTTTAGGAAACATTCCCGAACAGTGGCTTTTTCCCTTTCCCAAACCACTCGTTATTCTCCTGCGAATTTCAGCTTTACCAATTTCTCCCGACAATACTTGATCTGCCAGCTCTTCACTTATTTGTAAACCCGGATATTTTTGCATTAATTGTTCCAGCATGCCTTCACTTTCTCCGGCTTTATGGGTAATTCTCTTAAGGGGTACTTTTTCCGTCATAGTATATTTTTAACAGTTCGATAATAACATTCTTTGTGTGATTTTTCTATCCTTTTCTGCATAAATATCTGTCGTTTCAGTTACAATCCTACCCAGACCCTCTTTAATTAAATGGTTTGTTCCCTCTGATGTGTTTGAATTAATTTGTCCTGGGATTGCAAATATATTTTTGCCTTGTTCTCTGCCTATTCTAGCCGTAATCATCGTCCCTGATTTTTCCTCCGCCTCAACAACCAATATTCCCAGACTTGATAGTCCCGACACAATTCTGTTTCTTTGGGGAAAACTCCATCTTGTCGCCTCAAAATCAACTTCAAATTCTGATATCACCAGACCACCTTTATCTAAAATTTCTGAATATAATCTATCATTTTCCTTCGGTGTCACCACATTCAAGCCCCCACCCAGTACTGCTACTGTTATTCCTCCATTATTAAGACAACTCCAATGGGCTTCACTATCGATTCCATACATAAATCCAGAAATAATCGTAATTCCTCTCGATGCCAGCTCTGGTACAAATTTTGCTACAACCTCCTGTCCATAGTGGCTCATTTTTCGACTACCTACTACTGCCAGGCTTTTTTCAAAAATCTTATTATCCCACTTACCTCGGTAAAATAATCTTGTCGGACACCTTTTAATTGCTTTTAACTGTTTGGGGAAGTTGCCCTTCTCAATACATTGAATCTCATATTCTCGCCAATCTCTCATTTAAATAGATTTATATCATTAAACTCGAGCCTTTCTACATAGTCCCTCTAAAAAATCATAAAAGCTTGAGCCTCTTTCAACTGGAATGTCAACTCCACAGCATTCATCCCGATAAGACCATTCTCTCTTTTTTTTGGGGCCAGATCCCATTCCCAACATGTTTCCTCCTTCAAGTTGATTTGCCACTACCAACCTCCTGTTCATTCGATAAACATCAAATACTTTACCTTCTCTGAGTTCTATTGTTGCCACCTAAGATATACTCTATAGAAATTTACCATTCTCTGCAATCCACCAAATATAACCCGAATATCTGTTAAAATATCTCTGTGCCCTTCAAACTTTCTTCTACCATGAAACCGGCTGGTGATCAGCCCCAAGCTATCGCCAAATTAACCCAGAATCTAAATTCTGGTGTTGCCAAACAAACCCTTTTGGGGGTTACTGGTTCTGGAAAAACTTTTACCATTGCCAATGTAATTCAAAAGACTCAGTTACCCACCCTCATCATTTCTCACAACAAAACTCTAGCGGCTCAACTTTATCAAGAGTTCAAAGAGCTTTTTCCCAACAACAAAGTCTCTTATTTTGTTTCCTATTACGATTATTACCAGCCAGAGGCCTATTTGCCCGCCTCCGACACCTACATTGCCAAAGAAGTTGAAATCAATGACCTTATCGATAAGCTTCGTCTTGAGGCTACATCAAACTTATTTTCCGGCAACGACAATATTGTCATTGCCTCCGTTTCTTGTATCTATAATATAGGCGACCCACGAGAATTTGGAGGCAAAACACTAACCCTAAAAATAGGGGACTTATGGAATCGTCGTCAATTATTCGAAGAGCTAGTTGCCTTATTTTATCTTCGCTCAGAGATGGAATTTAAACGAGCTCAATTTAGGGTTCGTGGTGAAAGCATTGAGATTTGGCCCTCCTATGCTGATTGGATAATTGTTTTAGAATTTGATCCTGAGGGTAAAATTTCAAAAATAACCGAACGCAATCCCTTTTCTGGACATGAATTTGATCTAAAGACTTATCAACTTTTTCCCGCCAAACAATATGTCGGTGCCTCTGGCTCAAACTTAAAGGAAATAATTGCCAAAATTAAAGCCGACTGCGATTTTGAGGTAAAAAAGTTTGAAGATAAAAATCAAATTTTAGAAGCTCATCGCCTTCGTCAACGTGTTGATTACGATATGGAAATGCTTCAAGAGGTCGGCTACGTTAATGGTATCGAAAACTATTCTATCTATTTCGAATCAGGTCGAAAAAGTGGTGATCCCCCATATACTCTAATAGATTATTTTTCCCATCTTTGGGGAAAAGATTTTTTAACTATCATTGATGAGTCTCACGTCACCATTCCTCAAATTGGTGGCATGAGTGGTGGTGATTCTGCTCGAAAAAAGACCCTCATCGATTACGGCTTTCGTCTTTCGAGTGCCTACGACAATCGACCCTTAAACTGGGATGAGTTTTATTCCCGTATTCCCAAGGCTATCTATCTTTCTGCAACTCCGGCTAATTTTGAGGTTCAAGATTCAAAAAATAATATTATCGAGCAAATCATTCGCCCCACTGGTCTAATCGATCCTCCAATTCAAGTCAGACCCAGTAAAAACCAAATCCCTGACCTAATCGAGGAAATAAAAAAGAGGGTTATCAAAAAAGAGAGAACCCTAGTTGTCACCCTTACCAAAAAAATGTCAGAAGAATTGGCCACTTATCTAGCCGACCCAAAAAAGACGGGTGTACCTTTCAAGGTTGCCTATCTTCATTCTGATATTGAAACCCTCGAAAGAACTGAAATTCTTGACAAGCTTCGGAGTGGTGATTTTGATGTTTTGGTTGGCATCAACTTGTTGCGAGAGGGTCTAGATTTACCCGAGGTTTCTCTGGTGACCATTTTAGATGCTGGTAACCAGGGCTTTCTCCGTTCTCGCTCTTCTTTAATTCAAATAATGGGCCGGGCATCGCGACATCTTAATGGCCAGGTGATACTTTATGCCGACAATGTTTCCGACGCCATGGATCAGGCCATCAAAGAGGTTAACCGTCGTCGTAAAATTCAGATTAAATACAACCAAGATCATCACATTACTCCCAAAACTATTAGTAAAAATATTCGCCCGCGATTGATCGAGGCCAATGTTAAAAACCTTGTTGTTACCCCGCTTCTCGAAATTGACCCCGCTTTTCTAACTCCAAACCAACGTAAGTCTCATATTTCAAAACTAAAAAAAGAAATGCGTACCTACGCCACTGATCTTGATTTTGAATCGGCCATCCGTCTCCGCGACAAAATTAAAGAGATCGAATTGTTGTAAAATTGATACATGGACATAAAAAATAAAAACATTGTTGTTACTGGCGCCTCCGATGGTATTGGTCGTTGTACCGCACTTAAGCTAGCCGCTGCAGGTTCTAATTTAGCTCTCCTTTCTCGTAGCCAAGAAAAACTTGATCTTCTTATGCAGGAGTTATCAGGAAAGTATCCTCAACAAAAATTTATTGCCTATCCTTGCGATATTTCTCAGTTAGAACAAATCAAACCAACAATCCAAAAAATTATTTCTGATTTTAAAAATATTCATGTTCTTTTAAATATCGCTGGTATTTGGCTCAAAATGTCACCTCTTGAAGAAGTTGCCCCTGAAGATATTCAATCTGTTATTCAAACGAACTTAATTGGATTAATTCAAATTACCAGCCAGTTGTTACCAAACTTAAAACAGCAATCAGAGGCAATTATCATCAACGATTCTTCACGCTCTGGTTATATGGCTCAACCAGGTCAAAGTATTTACTGTGCCAGTAAGTTTGGTGTTTATGGCTTTACCGAAGTTCTCAAGGTTGATCTTAAAGACTCTGGTGTTCGCGTGGCCGGTATTTATCAGGGAGGAACCAATACTCAATTATTTTCCAAGGCCAATGAAGTCGATCGACCTAGAGATAATTTTACTGACCCCAACGATCTAGCCGATACTATTGTTTTTATGCTGACTCGTCCCCCAAAACTTTGGATTCACGATATTCGAATTACATACTAAAATTCAGTTATTGTTATCACACCTCTCTATTTCGTGTTCTGACCATTTATTTCTTCAATTATCTTTTCATCTTTCACTGTTGCTGGACGATATGAAAGCATTCGACCGCTTCCGGGACATTCTCTTCGCGACAATATTTTTTTTCGGTGTTGCGGTACTACCACGCTTTCCTCAGCCAAATTTATAAACCCTCTTCCACATACAGGACAAGTCAGTTCAATAGAAACTGTCTTCATCGTTAGGGACAGAGCCTCTTTTTTAATTGTCATAGTTAATTTGTTCTTTTTAAGCTTCTAACTGAAGGCACTTGTATATATAGACCTTTTCCAATATCACCTCCACCTCCACAATCAAGTCCGATTATACTACTATCATGTCTTGGTATAAAAATTCCATCCAATTGATCCAGTAAAAATTTTTGCCCACACACTCTGCATTTCGCCCCAATTTGTTTTTCAACCATTCTTCTTTCCATGATCAAATTATATCATAATAGATACAAAACCATGTTTATTGACGACAATTTCTTCGCCAGAGAAGTGCCAATCCACCATCTTTTAATACAGGTATTTTCTCTCTAATACTTATTGGTTCATATAGTCCAGCCCCTAAACAATCTTTCCCCTCCATATTTTTATGTTCACCCACCTTTTTACTAAATCTCCAAGCAGTGTTTGTTCTCCCACACAGAGGGCATCCTGGAGTTTCTGTTGTTATATTTCTCTCTTTTCTTTTCATAGGCTAATATATCACTCTTTCTCTCCTAAAACACCCGAAGACAAACCGAAGCTTTTCCTTTATAATAAACAGTTGTTTATAATTATTTTTTGCCTCCCTTGTCAAGGGGAGGTGCCTGTAGGGCAGAGGGGATAAATGTTAGATAAAATAATTGTCAAAGGGGCCAGAGAAAATAATCTAAAAAACGTCTCCTTCGAATTTCCCAAAAATAAGTTTGTAGTTTTCACCGGTGTTTCTGGTTCCGGAAAATCTAGCATGGCCTTTGATACTCTTTTTGCCGAGGGTCAACGACGTTATGTCGAATCACTTTCGTCCTATGCTCGCCAGTTTCTAGGTAACATGAAGCGTCCGGAGGTCGATCTTATCGAGGGTCTGTCACCTAGTATAGCCATTAACCAAAAAGCCATTTCCCACAATCCTCGATCCACTGTTGGTACTGTTACCGAAATATACGATTATCTCCGCTTACTCTTCGCTCGCGTTGGTCATCCTCATTGTCCAAACTGTGGTCGTGAGGTTATGCCCCAAACGAGTAAACAAATTGTTACTCAAATAATTAATACCCTAAAACAGGAAGTTTCCAATACACCATCCCGTTTTCTTGTTCTTTCACCCCTAGCCAGAAACAAAGCCGGTGATTTTCACGGTCTTATTGAAAATCTCCGCAAGCAAGGCTTTAAATGGCTAAAAGTTGATCATCGGATAATCGATCTTTACACTGATTTTGCAATTGCCAAAACCAATAAACACAACCTTGATGCTGTCTGTGACCGAGTCTCTGTTACCAAGGCATCTCTCAAGAATTCTGATGCAATATATTCTCGCCTTATCGATGACGTTGAATTAGCCATGAAATTTAGTAATGGTCAAGTCATAATTGCCAAAATCAATGATCCTGGTTTTGATTTTCCCGACAACCCAAAAGATATTGTTGAAACCTTATATTCAGAAAATTTTGCCTGTCCCATTTGTAATCTTTCTTTGCCCCCCATCGAACCTCGACTTTTTTCCTTTAACTCTCCCCAGGGAGCCTGCCCTGAATGTAAGGGTCTTGGTTCAAAATTTCAAATTGATCGCAGCAAGTTTCCTGAGTGGAAAGCTAAAATGCTTGAATCACGCTATTTCAATTCCACCTCCGAAAGCATTCGCGACGAGCTTGAACAATACATGATCAAAGAATCATGCCCTCTTTGTCACAGTACTCGTCTCAACAACGATGCTCTTTCGGTCACCATCTTAGATCAAAACATTGCCCAAATCTGTCGGCTTTCAATTGCCAATCTATTTAACTGGATTCAAGAACTTCCCAAAAAACTAGATTCTTCTCAGGAAAAAGAAGTTTTAGACGCCATTAGTCGAGAAATATTTTCTCGCTTAGAGTTTCTATTAGCCGTCGGCTTGGACTATTTATCATTAGAGCGTGAGGCTGGTTCTCTTTCCTCGGGCGAGTCTCAACGAATTCGCTTGGCTTCCCAGATTGGTACCGGGCTTACCGGAGTTCTATATATTCTTGACGAACCCACTATCGGTCTTCATTCCCGAGACAATGACCGCTTGATTGCCACTCTTCAAAAATTGAAAAACTTGGGCAACACCGTCGTTGTCGTTGAACACGACGAGGACGTCATTAAATCTGCCGACCATATTGTTGACTTTGGAGTTCATGCTGGAAAAAATGGTGGTGAAGTTATCGCTCAGGGTTCACTGGTGGATATTGTAAAAAATAAAAAATCTCTCACCGGTCAATATTTATCTGGTGATCTGGTAGTTACGGATAATTCAAAGCAAACAGAGCTCCCTCTCAATCATCATAAAAAAATAGTTATCACTGGCTGTCGTCAATGGAATCTAAAGAATATTAATGTGGAATTCCCCCTAAATAGGCTTGTTTCTGTTACTGGTGTTTCCGGTTCTGGCAAATCAACTCTGGTTCACGACACACTTTATGGGGGAGTACGCAAGGCAACTCTTGGCGCCTATTATGGAACAATAGGGGAGTACGACAAAATCACCGGAGCCGAAAATCTTTCAGACGTGCTTTTAGTCGATCAGTCTCCAATTGGTCGTACCCCTCGAAGTAATCCCGCCACCTACACCAAGGTCTTTGATGATATTCGAAAATTATTCGCCCAATCTACCGAGGCAAAAATACGTGGATTTAACGCCGGTCGTTTTTCTTTTAATACCAAAGGTGGTCGTTGCGAAGCCTGTCAGGGACAAGGTCAAATCAAGATCGAAATGCAATTTTTACCCGATATCTACGTTACCTGTGACCAATGTCATGGCACCAGATATAAAGAGGAAACCTTGGAGGTAACCTACAAAGAAAAAAATATTGATCAGGTTTTAAAGATGACCTTCGATGAAGCCGCTGAATTTTTTAAAAATATTTCTAGTATCAAACGAAGGATCAACACTATCCAAGAAGTTGGTTTGGGCTATTTAGAGTTGGGCCAACCTAGCAATACTCTTTCTGGTGGTGAATCCCAACGCCTCAAAATTAGTCGTGAGTTGGTAAAGAAAATTGATGGCAAAATTTTGTACATTCTTGATGAGCCTACTACTGGTCTCCATTTTTACGACGTTGACAAGCTCATCAAAGTTCTTCGAAGGCTTGTCGATATGGGTAATAGTGTCGTTCTTATCGAACACAACCTAGATATCATCAAAAACAGTGACTGGATTATCGACATGGGTCCCGAGGGTGGTGACAAAGGTGGAGAAGTGGTTGCCATTGGTACTCCGGAGGATGTCGCCAAAGTCACCCGCTCTTACACCGGCCAGTATTTGAAAAAAAATATTAAGGCTATAATATCTTGTGATTGATTTGCAAAAAATTTCCACCTCTCCCGGTTGCTACATATATCGGAATTCTATCGGTGAAATAATATATGTTGGCAAGGCCATTAATCTCAAAAAAAGAGTATCTCAATATTTTCAACGTGACGATGCACTAGGTCCAAAAACAAAAAGCCTGCTTTCCCAGATCTCATCTATTGAAACCAAAATCGTTGGTTCCGAAATTGAAGCTTTAATTTTAGAGTCATCACTTATCAAGAAATATCGTCCTAAATATAACTCCCAACTCAAGGATGACCGGTCTTACCTTTATATCTGCATTTCAAAAGAAACATTTCCAAAAGTATTTACTGCCCACTCAAGCAACCTACCTCAAAATGCAGACATTTTTGGTCCATTTCCAGATGCCTCAGCCGTAAAGTCAATTCTCAAAACTCTTCGCCATCTTTTCCCCTTTTACGGTCTAAAAAAACATCCAAAAAACGCTTGCCTTTACTGTCATCTCGGTCTATGCCCTGGCCCCAATCCAGACAAAATCCAGTATCGTCAAAACATTTCCAAAATTAAAAAACTACTAAACGGTCACACTCATTCTCTGGCCAAAACTTTAAAAAAAGATATGCTCCAGGCTTCAAAGAATGAAAACTTTGAAGACGCCTTTCTGATAAAAAAACAGCTCGATTCGCTCAACTATATTATCTCTGGTTGGCACAATCTCAAAAATATGTTTAGCGATATTTCCTTACCCGAAGACAAGCAAAGTCAGGCAATTTTAGAACTCAAAAACACCTTGAAACCATATTTGACTCTTAAAAATATTAATCGAATTGAAGCCTACGACATTTCTCAGATGGGAAACAAATATTTTGTTGCCTCAATGGTTGTATGGCAAAACGGTGAAATCGATCACAGTGAATATCGAAAATTTAAAATTCGCTCCAAATCATCTCCAGATGACCAATTTATGATGAAGGAAGCCGTTTATCGTCGACTTAAACATCCTGAGTGGGCCCTTCCTGATTTATTTTTACTCGATGGTGGCAAACCCCAAGTTTCGGCTGTTTCTTCTGTTTGTTCTTTGCCAATAATTGGTTTGGCCAAAAAAGAAGAAACAATCATTCTTAAACACTCTGACTCCTGGGTCGAAATAAAACTTCCTCCTAAATCTCAAACTTTGCTATTATTAAAGCGTCTTCGAGATGAAGCCCACCGTTTTGCCAACAAATACCGAAGAGAGTTAATGAAAAAAGAATTAAATGGTTAAGAATAAAAATCCTATTATTTCAGTTGTAGTTCCCGCCTACAACGAGGAAAAACTCATTGGCCCTTGCCTTGCGTCGTTAGTAACTCAAAAATTTGACAAAGAATACGAAATCGTTGTAATTGACAACTGCTCTACCGACAAAACCGCTCAAATTGCCAAGAAATATCCCGTCAAAATTATCAAAGAGAAAAACAAAGGTGTGATTTTTGCCAAACAGTGCGGACTATTAAACGCTAATGCCAATATCGTCGCCTTTTTAGATGCCGACTCTCAGGCCTCACCTCTTTGGTTAAAAACTATTTACGACTCCCTTACTTTCTCTCCAGATATCGTTGCTGTCACTGGTCCCTACGAGGTCAACGATGGGCCAATTTTTAACCAGAAATTTGCTCAAATATATCAAAAATTCTATCAATCCTATTTTTTCATCTTCGGAAGAACAATATATCTTGCTGGGGGTAATTTTGCCTGCAAAAAATCAATTGCAAAAAAGTTTGGTGGTTTTGATGTCACCAAGGGTGTCGGCGAGGATGAGTTTGGTATTCTTTCAAAATTAAAAATGCAGGGACACGTTCTCTATGAGCCTTCTCTGAAAATAGTTACTTCTGGGCGTCGCGCTTCGGGTGGTTTTATAAAATTTTGTGACCAATTTATCTTTGGTTATTTTTTCAATTTTCTCTCTATTCGTCTTTTTGGTAAAAAACTTTTTCGCGATTACACCGATATCCGTTAGCTGTGGTCATTTTCTAAGGTCACCCTCCTAACATGTTCTTTCGCCCACTTTGTTCTTACAATATCCAACCAGTTTTTGTTTACATTAAGTTTTTTTCCCACTATAACTTCCACCATATCACCAGTTTCTAGGCAGTCACTAATTTTCCCCATTTTTTGGTTTATCAAAATTCCTGAACAGTGATCTCCAATATCGGTATGAACTCTATAAGCAAAATCCAAAGCTGTTGAATTTTTTGGCATTTGAATTGTGTCTCCTTTTGGCGTAAACACGTAGATAAAATTGTTTAAAACGTTTATCCGATAGTTTTTAATATTATTATCATCCTTTTGCCACAAGACTAAATCTTTTACCCACTCATATCCCTTTCCCTCATTCGAGCTCATTTTATAGGCAATGTGCGATGCCGGTCCAAACTCATTGAACTCATGCATCTCAAAAGTTCTGATTTGTACCTCAACTGTTGTTTTGTCTTTCCAATTGAGAGTGGTCTGGATCGACCTATATCCGTTTGGCTTTGGAGAGGAAATATAATCATCAAATTCTTCAGCCAGATATTCGTACTTTGCATGAAGTATCCCCAAAACCTTATAGCAATCAGACACCGATTCGGTAAAAACTCTTAGTCCAACTCTATCCATAACGCCCTCTTCTCCTTTTTTCTTTATCTTGATGTAAGTGCTATATAAGCTCTTTATCCTTCCTTCAATTTTAAAATTAAGAATATTATTTAGTTTAAAAATCTTATCAATATCATTCTTTACAATATTCAAAGCTTTAATTTCGTCTCTTTCTTTATCTCTTAGAATTTTTTCTAATCTCTTGGACTCCTTCGGATATAAAATTTTAAAAGCTATATCGTCTAACCTTTTTCTAAAGTAGTGGAGACCCACATATTCTGCCACTGGGCCATAGATCCCCAGAACTCTTTTGGCATATTTAATTTGACTCTCTTTTGACAAACTTGAGATTGTCATTCCGTTGTGAAGCTTATCTGCCAATCTTATAATTAAAACCCTAACGTCATTTACCGACGAAAATAAAAATCTTCGAAAAACATCGACATTAGTTTTATGAATTTCAATTCCACTGGTCTTCTTTTTGACTTCAGTTAATCCTGTTACCAACAACGCCACCTCATCTCCAAACTTATCTGAAATTTCCTCAACCGTTGTTGTTGTGTCTTCAATACAATCATGCAATAAAGCTGAAATCACCGCCTCTTCTCCAACTCCCATTTGGGCAATAATTTTTGCTACCCACACCGGATGTGACAAAAATGCTTCACCAGACTTTCTTTTTTGGCCCTCGTGTGCCTTTTTTGCAAAATCATAGGCCACCTTAATTTTCTCTAAATCAAAATCATCTTTTTTTAGAACCTGAGATAGTTCTTCCCAGTAATTGTGGTCATTTTGATCAAGAGATAAATTTAACGTCATGGTATTAGTTCGGCCAAGATCAACAATCTGTTCCAGTCAGTTCCAATTGGCCAACATGTCTGAAGGATTAGTACTTCTTTTTCCGGATCACTATAGGTCAAATAATCCAAATCATCGGCTTTGACTACTTTTTTATCAATTACCTTATATTTCAATTCCTTTCCGTGATAGTTTACAAAAACCATGTCCTCGTTTTGCAGTTCTCCCAAAAGGTAAAAGACTGCATTGTTTCGCACCATCGCCACTCCGTCATTGGTCGAATGAGCAAACAAGTAGGTCGAGCTACCCAATCCACTCCCGGGACTTTGACTACCCTTTGCCTGAGCAATCACATTATTTTTCAAAACTCGGTAATATTCCGCTTGGTCAAAAGGTGAAACGTTTTCTACCACCTTTGAATAGGCTAATATTTTAGGAATTTGAACCACGTACTCTGTTGATTCAGGCCTTTCGTCATTTTTCTCCACCACCATCTCACTTTTCGAAAACTTATATTTGTACACTGCCGAAAAGAGGGGAATATATAGATATAGTCCATAAATAATTGCCCCAAAAAATAATATGTTTGCAACATGAAAAACCATCCTTTTGTGTTTTGGGGGGTTCGAAAATATTAAGCCTCTTCTTCGAGAAAGCTTAACCTTCCTTTTTCTAGGCACAACTCTTAAAAAATCAAGCACTTTAATTTGACAAAATTTATCATCTAGTTTAACATAATCACCTGCGGCAAAAATTAACCAGCTGCAAATTATTCCCTCTCCTCATAACAGTAGAGAGGTTTTTTTATAAAAAGAATGACCAAAAATCAACTAACTCAAGAGGGTTACGATCAACTTGTGGCCGAGCTCAAAAACCTTAATCAAAAATCGGATCAAATAATTAATCGGATTGAAGAGGTGGCTCAGCCAGATGAATCAGGTGAAGATAGCTTAGCTAGCCAGTTAAAGGCAGAGCTAGAAGTTATCAACACAAAGATTGCTGACATAGAAGCAGTCTTTGAAAATCTCGAGATCATTACCGGCAAGCCTTCCAGTTCAATTGTCAGTGTTGGCTCAAAAGTAAAGGTTAAAATCTCTGGAAATTCTGAGAGAGAGTTCCAAATCGTCAGCGAACTTGAAGCTAATCCAGCCTTAAACAAAATATCTTCACTTTCACCCTTAGGTGTCGCCATGGTAGGCCACAAAGTAAAAGATGAGTTTGAAGTCAATGCTCCAGTTGGCAAGCTGAAATACAAAATTCTTTCCATTAATTAATTCTCAAAATTAGCCTTAATTTCTGTGCTAAAATTACTTCATGTCAACATTTGACGAAATCAGACGGATCAGACTTGAAAAAGTAAAAACTCTTCGTGATTTGGGAATAAATCCCTATCCAGCTCAAAGTCAAAAAGATTACTCAAACGAGGAAATCATAGAAAAATACGACACTCTTGAAAACAAAAAAGTTCATGTTGCTGGTCGTATCGTTTCTTGGCGCGAACATGGAGCTCTAATTTTTTGTCACATCCAGGATCAATCAGGTCGATTGCAAATCTTTATCAAAAAAAATGATCTCTCTCCAACAAGCACCAAAAATCAAACCATTGGCTCCAAAGATCTCAAGTTAATTGATATTGGCGATTTTATTGAAGTTGTCGGCACTGTTAGCAAATCTATCAAGGGTGAAATTTCTGTTTTTCCTGGTGATATCAAGATGCTTTCAAAATCAATTCGACCTTTACCTGAAAAATGGAATGGACTTCAAGATCCAGAACTAATTTTCCGTCGTCGTTATCTAGATCTAGTTATGAATCCTGACAGAAAGGATCTTTTTATACGTAAGTCAAAATTTTGGCGTCTTAGTCGGCATTTTTTAGAGGATCAAGGTTTTATCGAAGTGGAAACTCCAATCTTAGAGTTAGTCACTGGTGGTGCTGATGCTCGTCCCTTTATTACTCACCACAACGCCCTTGACCAAGATTTCTTTCTTCGTATTTCTACCGAACTATTCCAAAAAAGACTTATCGGTGGTGGCTTTGAAAAAATCTTTACTCTCGGCCCAAACTTCAGAAATGAGGGCATTGACGATGAGCACCTCCAAGAGTATTACAGCGGTGAGTGGTATTACGCTTATGCCGACTACGAGAAAAACATGGATTTAGTTGAAAAACTTTACAAATATATTGCCAAAAACCTATACGGTAAAACAAAGTTTACTAAAGGTAAACATACTTTCGATTTAGCCGACAAATGGCCCAGAATTAGCTACGCAAAACTTATAAAAGATCGTTTTTCAGTTGATGTTTTTGAAGAGTCTGAATCTGAAATACTTAAGATTCTAAAAAAACAACACATCGACACCGCCGGTCTAAACAATCGTGCCCGCATTGTTGACAATTTGTGGAAAATAGTCAGACAAGAAATCAGCGGCCCCGTATTTGTCATCGATGAGCCAAAATTTTCCTCTCCTTTAGCCAAATCACATTCTAATAATGAAGATATTACCGAAAGGTTCCATGTCATCATTGCCGGTTCTGAGCTAGGTAACGGTTATTCCGAGCTTAATGATCCAGTTGACCAATTTGAGCGTTTTGCTGACCAGCAAAATAATCGTGAAAAAGGTGACGATGAATCACAAATGATGGATATCGATTTTGTTGAAATGTTGGAATACGCCATGCCACCCACTTCTGGCTTTGGCTACAGCGAGCGACTTTTTTGGTTCCTTGAAAATGTTACTGCCCGAGAAGGTACTCTCTTTCCTCAAGTCAAATACGAACTCAGTGAAGAGACAAAAAAAACCTACAACCTTAAATAGCTCTATTGGTTGATCTTGTAGACAATATCTCCGGTTTTTACGGCAGTCTTTACCTTCAAACCCACCTCATCTCCAACCTTTGCTGCCGATACTGCTTTGTGGTCAACTTGCATTGAATCAATTTTTTGTTCAATTCCAGTTTCAAATTCTCCAATTCTTGCAACATCGCCAACCTTAAGTGTTTCGTCTGTAATCACCAATACTGCTACTCCAATCTTGTCAAAATAATGCGTAATCTTGCCTGCTTTTATAAAGTCCATCTATCTCACCTCCAAATTTAAATTTATACAATATCTGTGATAATCTTATCACAATATGAAGCAAGATCGTCAAAAATTTTATAACGCCGTCAAAACAAATGTTGAAACCAATATTCTTTACCATTCCCTGGCCCTTGAAGCCTGTATGGGTGGAATTTACGATTATTTAAAATCTCAAGAAATGTTGGAAGCAGGGGAGCCAAGTCGAGACGAGTGGACTCTGGCTGGTCTTGTTCACGACATTGATTACGCTGGCGACACCAAAGAACAACACCCTTTGAAAACTATAGAGGTTTTAAAGAAATATAATTTAGCAATTTCTCCAACCATAGACCGAATTGTCAAAGATCATGACGCTCGTCAGGGGTTACCTGCCAACAAAGCTGGCTGGGCAATTCGTTGCGCCGACTCTTTGACTGGTCTCATTACTGCTGTCGCTTTAATATACCCTTCCAAAAAATTAGATGAAGTAAAAGTATCGTCAGTTGTTAAACGGTTTATAAAAGAACCAAGGTTTGCCGCTGGCACTCGTCGAGAAGAAGTGATTCTTTGTCAGGATCCTGACAAACTCAATATCCCTCTCGAAAAGTTTATCGAGATTTGCCTTCAGTCAATGCAGAAAATTGCTACGGATATTAGCCTCTAAATACTGTCAGTTTTTAAATATATAAAATTAATTTTTTCTTGTATTTATATAAAGTATAATTTATCTATGGTGCGGAAAATGTCCTCGAAATTTTAATTATAAGATTTATATTTTTTTAAATATATCATCAATATAAAATCTAATATTACCTGTCTTTAGGTGAAAAAAATTGACGTTGTACACATATTGAATATGTATGATACATTCGGATATATTTCTATACGGATAAAGTTGCGGAGAAAAAGTCCATTTTTTGTGCTAAAATAACCCCAATCTCATGATCGACATCAATCTCCTTAGGGA
>JAHISL010000086.1 GCA_018818185.1 Patescibacteria group bacterium
ATATTAAGAGCCTTGGTAATAGACATGGGAAAACCTTGGGATCCTAAGGGGATGAGTTTGCTGATCTTGTCGCCAATAGCGTATTCGTAGCCGAGGGCTCTGGCAGTATCTCGGACGGCGCCCCGAGCCATCATTCGACCAAAGGTGCAGATTTGGGCAAAAGATTCTTCACCGTATTGTTCAATGATGTGAAAAAGCATTTCTTGGCGTTGGTCATCGGCGATGTCAAGGTCGATATCAGGTGGAGAAGGTCTGTCTTTGTTGAGAAAGCGCTCAAAGGGAAGGCCATAAATAAGAGGATCGACGGTGACAATTCCTAGAACAAAGGAGACAAGGGAGCCACCGGCACTGCCCCGAGTGTTGGTTGGAGTATCGTTGCGTTCACACCAGTCAATAAAGTCTCGCATAATTAAAAAATAGGCGGCGTAACCCTTGGAGCAGATAATTTCTAACTCGTAGTTTAAACGGTCATTTATTTCTGGGGTAAGTTCTTTGTAATGTTCGCGGGCACTATCAAAAACCATTTCTGTGAGTGTTTCTTCTGCAGTTTTTCCCTCAGGTAGTGGAAATTTTGGGAAATACCATTTGCCCAATTCGATGGTGAGATTACATTTATCGGCAATTTTTTGGGTGTTGGTGACAGCGTCTGGATATTTGGAAAATTGTTCTTCCATTTCTTCGGGGCTTTTAACGTAGAAGTCGGGAGTGGTGGCCATACTGAGACGATTCGGAGTGTTGATGTTTGTTTGAGTATTGATCATAACCAAGACGTCTTGGGCAAAGGCATCTTCTTTTTTTAGGTAATGACAGTCGTTGGTGGCGACTAAGGGAATACCTAGCTCTCGGCTAATTTTGGCAAGACCTTTATTGGCTTTGTCTTGATCTGGTAGTCCGGGGTGATTTTGAATTTCTAGATAATAATCGTCACCAAAAAGTTTTTGATATTTTTTGGCTATTTTTAGGGCATTTTCGTAATCATCGTGAATGATGTTGTGGGCAACTTCTCCTTCAACACAGGCACTAAGACAAATTAGACCCTGGTGATATTTTTCAATAGTTTCCCAATCAATTCTGGGTTTATAGTAAAAACCCTCGAGCTGGCCGATACTGACGATTTTCATCAAATTTTTGTAGCCTTGCTCGTCTTTGGCGAGAAGAATGAGATGGTTGTTTTTGCGATTTTGAGAGTTTTTTTCGTGACGTGATTCTTTGCAGGTGTAAAGTTCACAGCCAATAATGGGCTTAATTTCGGCTTTTTGACAAGCTTTGTAAAATTCAATGGCACCATACATGTTGCCGTGATCGGTAATGGCGCAGGCGGTACCACCTTGTTCTTTGATAAGGGCAACAAGTTTTTTAATTTTTGAAAGTCCGTCCAAGAGAGAGTATTCGGTATGAAGATGAAGGTGAACAAAAGACATAATCAATTATCAGTTATAAGTTACGAGTTATCAATATTAATAAACTAAATCAAATCAGAAAAATACTAACAATGTGCGGTAATTACATCATTTCTTGAAGAGTCTTGATGCGTTCGGAGACTGGAGGGTGGGTAGAGAATAAGGAAGCAACCTTGTTTTTAGTGAAAGGATTGGCAATGTAAAGAGAGGCGGTGGCTGTAGAGGCCTGAGTAAAAGGAGTGGAATCGGAGCTAATTTTTTTTAAGGCACTGATAAGACCTGATGGTTGATGAGTAAGTGAAACACTGGAAGCATCAGCAAAAAATTCACGACGTCTGGAAATAGCCAGCTGGATAAGTTGGGCAATAATTGGGGCAAAGATCATAAGTAATAAACCTATGATGACAAAGATACCTGAATTATTTTCTCGATCGTTGTCGTCATGGCGACTCCAAAACATTTGACGGCTGGAAAGATTGATTAATATTGATAAGGTACCAATTAGAACCGAGACAAGAGTCATAAGACGAATGTCATAGTTTTTAATGTGGGAAAGTTCGTGGCCAATAACACCTTCAAGCTCAGTGCGATTTAATTTGTTTAGTAGACCGGTAGTAGCGCAGATAACAGCATGCTGGGGGTCGCGACCGGTGGCAAAGGCGTTCATGGCTTCGGATTCAATAACAAAGATTTTTGGAGTAGGGATTTTGGCAACCATGGCCAAGTTTTCGGTAACAGTATAAAAGTCAAAATATTTTTTTCGGGTGGCAGGAATTGCCTGATTGATGGCTAAAACAACTTTGTCACCAAAATAGTAGCCTCCTAAGGAGGAGAAAAGGGAATAAAAAATGGCAATAGGGAGAAAATACTGACTATCAAAAAGATAGCTTAAAAAATATCCAGTGGTGATAATGAAGAGGATAAAAAAGACGACAATAAATCCGGAACGCCTTTTGTTCTCGGCGATTTGTTGGTAGAAATTGGTCATAGCTTAACTTGAGGGTTTTTGGTTTCGGATTCGGAGACTGAAGTGATGTCTTTTGAATTTGGAGTTTCAAGACCGGCTTTCTTTTGGAATCCAAAAAGTGGCGCGACCCAAACACCAGGAATGGTAGAGATTTTTACATTGAAATCG
>JAHISL010000087.1 GCA_018818185.1 Patescibacteria group bacterium
AATAATGCCTGTAAAAAGTTGAAAACATACACCCTGGCTGATTGTACGATGTACAGTACGATTGAGCCATGCTCGATGTGTTTGGGTTGCGCTGCATGGGCAGGACTAGACAAAATAGTTTTTGGAGCTTTTCAAGAAGATATCCCTGAAAACCAGTATGAAATTTCAGACTACCACGCGGTGGAGCATGCCACGAAGTTACACTCTTTGAATGGAAAGAAAATTGAAGTAACAGGTGGCGAGATGAGGGAAGAATGCATGGAATTAATGAAAAATGTTAAAAATTGGATATTGGAAAAATAAATTTTGGTGAAACTTAAGACAGGAGAGTTTTCAAGAAAAGTGGTGAAGTTGGCTTTGAAAATACCAGAAGGAAGGGTGACAACTTATGGTTTATTAGCAGTAATGGCTGGTGGACATCCAATTTTGGCGCAAATGATTACTCATATCCTGGGAAGGTCGAAAGAAGTAGACAAAATCCCCTTTCATAGAATTGTATATAGTGATGGCCGAGTGTGGTTATCACCAAAATATGAAAAAGAGAGGTCAAAGCTTTATAGGAAAGAAGGGATTAAATTGGATAAAAATAAAAAAATAATTGATTTTGAAAAATTAGTCTGGAGTTTTTAAATATGTATTTTGTTTATATACTTTTGTGCAAAGATGGAACTTTTTATACCGGAATAACAAGTAATCTGGAAAGAAGAGTAAAGGAACATAACGGTTCAAAATTGGGAGCAAAATACACAAAGGGAAGGAGGCCGGTAAAACTACTAGGCTCTAAAGAATTTGCCAGCAGATCAGAAGCTTTAAGAGAAGAAGCGATGATAAAGAAATTGCCAAAGAAAAAAAAGCTAGAGTTTTTCAGGAATTAACTTCCCTTTTGGTTTATGAATTTTGTCCCCAACTGAAAACTTCTCCCAAATTGGACGAGACAACGAAACTTTTCTTTTACCGTTATTTTCGACTTGAACGAGAAGATAGAAATAATCTTGCATTTGGCCAGTATCCATGTCTTCGAAAGAATCTGTTTTTTTGTCAATAACTTCCCCGGACCATTCTTCATTTTTTGATTTATTGATTAGGCTAAAAACCAAACAGAAGAAACAAATGACAAGTACGGCAAAGAAAACAAATAAAATTAAGGCGGGGCCAAAAACCACTGCATTTTCCATTGTTATTTATGAATCAATATATAACTGGAAGGGCAGAATAAAAGAACAAATTAGTTATGCAATTTCATTTTAGTAAATTAGCAGGAGAAATTCAATCTAGCAAAAATGGGTTGAGATTTAGCGAATAATGATTTTGGCAGAATCCTTAAGATTTTTGAACCAAGTATTGATGGCTTCATTTTGAGCATCTGAAGTCAATTGGTTTTTGGCTAAGGTTTGAAGCTCTTCTTTGGTAGCTGACTCGGGTAAAGAAGTTTTATAGTCGACTAAAAATTTGTCAATTTGCTCTTGAGTAATTTCTACCTTGGGGTCGGCTAATTTCTCAACTGTTTTTTGAAGTCGAATCTCATTTTCAAGATCATCTCGGGTCATACCTTCAGCAGCTAAAGCGGCCTCGATAGTTTGACCTTGGGAAGTAACTTGATCTTCAATTTTTTTAATTTCTTCGTCAATGGTAGCCTGGTCGATAATAATTTTTTGTTTGGCGGCTTCTTGAAAAACCAAAGACTCATTGACCATCTGGGTCAAGCTTTGTTTTTTGTCCTGTTTTTCCAAATTTTTTAGATATGTGAGACGAGAGATGGGTCGACCATTAACCATGGCAACAATACCAAAACGGTAATAAGAATAAGAAAGCAAGGCTAGGATAACAAGAATAATGACGGGGGTAAAATTAATTTTTTGAAGAACTTTGACGGGGGTAGAGACAACAGAAGAGGTAGCTTTTCTAGGAGAAGATTTCTTTACGACTTTCTTGGTTGTTTTGGTTGATTCTTTTTTCATGTAAAGAGTATAACATCAGAATTTAAGTAAAGAAAAGGATTCAGATAAATTTTTTGAGATTAGTCTTTGATATCAGAAAAATCTCTGAGTTTACCCCACTGTTTATAGAAATCATCCGAGTGGCGACCATCAACGAATTTTGAATACTGGGAATGGGCATGATTAATGCGTCGAGAGTACTTTATGGGACACCAATATCTTTCGGTTCGACCACCGATTTCCGAAGCGTAGCGAATAAGATTGTTGACATAGCTACAATAAATACAGTTTATTTTTTGAAAGGGGTTTAGGAGGGACAATAACTGACGATCATTAACAAAATAATGACGATAATTGACCAGAGGAATCTGGTAGAGACGAAAACAAACTTGATGATATAGCTCAAGACAAAGGTGAAAAACTAGGGAAGGAGGAAACATGCCATAAATAAAGGGGGCACTAAGAAGATAACGCCAACTGAAGGACATATTTTGAGCCTCAATTTTTTTGACAAGACTATTTTTCAGAATATATTTGGCAATCGCGCGATCGAAGGCTTCTCGGGTGTCAGAGGCTAACTTATCCAAATCAGGAATGGAAAGATGGGGTAAGGATAACTCTTGCTGAACCTTTTTCAAATGACGAATCAATCGGTTGTTCATATGTTGTTTGATTCTAGCAGAAAAGCCAAAAAAGATTTCAACTCGTCTTCAGGCACAATTGATAAATTATGATGGTTAAATTATTAAATTTAAAAATAAAAATGAAAAATATCTTGATACTTGGAGTAATGTTAGCTACTGTTGGTGGAATTAGTTTTTGGAGCGGAACAAAATACCAAGAAAGAAAAATTAGTCTATCACGAATGGAGATAGCCGGACAATTTGGTGGAAGAGCGGGAGGAGAAAGAATGGCTGGAGGAATAACAAGAGACAGCTTGGTAACGGGTGCCAGAGGTGGTCAAATAGAAGGAGAGATTATAAGTGTTGATGATAAATCAATTACGGTAAAAATGGCGGATAATAGTTCTAAAATTGTGCTACTAAACGACAAGACAAATATAAATAAGGCTAGTCTTGGTCAACTTGAGGATTTAGTGGTTGGAGAAAGGGTGATGATTTTTGGAAACACTAATAGTGACGGCAGTGTAACCGGACAAAATGTTCAAATTAGCCTCAGACTGGAAAATATGGCTCCAGATAAAACGGGAGAATAAAGATTATATTTATTAAAATAGCCGCCAATTGGCGGCTATTTTTTGCTTAAAAAATATTTTATGCGTCGATAAAGGTAAGGGCAAAACCTTTTTGATCAGCACGACCGGTACGACCAATACGGTGAATATAATCATCGTAGGTAGCAGGTTGGTCGAAGTTAATAACATGAGTAATGTTATTGATATCTAAACCACGAGCGGCAACATCGGTGGCAACTAAAATATTTAGGGAATCATTCTTAAAGGATCTAATAGTGGCAATACGTTGATTTTGGCGTTTGTCACCATGAATTGAACCAACCTTGAAACCTTTTTCCTGAAGAGAAACATATAGTTTCTCAGTATATAGCTTGGTTGAAGAAAAAATCAGAACTTTTTTGAATTCTGGTTTATTCAACAAGTCACAAAGTACAGACTCTTTTTGATAACGTTCAACTCGGATGACATCTTGGTCAACATGAGAAGAGGTGGGAGTGGTTTTAACCATAACTTTGACAGGGTCTTTTAGGAAGGTGTCAATGAGAGTTTCGATTTTTCTGTCCATAGTGGCAGAGAAAAATAGAGTCTGATGTGCTTGGGTGATTTGAGAAACAACTAGTTTAATATCGGCAACAAAGCCCATATCTAACATTCGGTCAACTTCATCAAGGACAAGAGTATCGAATTGAGCAAAGTTAATTACTCGACGACGACCCAGATCCATAACTCGGCCTGGAGTACCAATAATGATATTGGGTCCACGACGGATGTCCGCTATTTGTTCACGAAGATAAGCACCGCCGATGGCTAGAGCTAAATAAACTCTAAGACCGGGGGTAAAAGAACGAATATCTTCCTTGATTTGTTGGGCAAGTTCTCGAGTAGGAGCTAGAATCAAAACTCTTTTACGGGGATTTTTGATAATTTCATTGATTAAAGGTAGGGCGAAAGCGGCAGTTTTACCGGTTCCGGTGTTGGCAATACCCAAAAGATCTCGACCAGCCATAATCTCGGTGATAGATTGATCCTGAACAGGGGTAGGTTTTTGATAACCCATTGCTTTAATGTTGGCTAAAAGTTGAGGTTCAAACTTAAAATCTTCAAATTGATGAACCGTGTTTGATTCTTCAATTTTAGTGAATTCTTGGGCTTTTTTGATAAAAAGAGCCGGATTAATTTTGTTACCAAAACGACGAGGAGCGCCTCGGGAGGGACCACGGGAAAATCCACGTGAAGGGCCTCGGGACGAAGACGAGTTTGGTCGTTGACTAAAATTACGGAAAGGACGCGAAGAACGTGAGCTATTTTGATGGTACATATAAATTGATGAGCTCTGGGCCCACAATTATAAAATACACATCTTTACTTGTGATAAGGGCACTGAAGCAAAATCAGTTTATAGTCTACCATAGATAAATAATAATGCAAATTATGGGGTAAATTATGCT
>JAHISL010000088.1 GCA_018818185.1 Patescibacteria group bacterium
TAATATATTCTCCCTTCAATCCTGTTTTCAGGAAGATACAATTTTTGATCCACATCTAATTCTTTTATAAAATCAGGGTTGTGTGACACAATTACCAGCGCTCCTTGATAAGATTTAATTGAATCCAAAATTAGTCTCTGTGATAGGGGATCTAGGTATGTAGTCGGTTCGTCCAACACCAAAAAATTAAAATTTTGGGCTAATAGTCTGGCAATTGATAATCTAGTTTTTTCTCCACCGGACAATCCTCCCACTCGTTGAAACACCTTTTCCCCTGCAAACAACATTTTTCCCAAAAGTGATCGAATTTGGCTCTCATTCATTCCGCTACCAAGTTCCTTTATTGTTTCCATTAATGTAATTTCTGGTTTTAAATCCGATAATTCTTGGCAATAATATCCCCATTTCAATCTTTCATCTCGTACCACCACTCCTTCGTCTGGCATCAAATCACCAAGCAATATTTTAATCAGAGTAGATTTTCCCACCCCGTTTGGTCCAATCAGAGCAGTTTTTTCACCTCTCTTTATTGTCAAGTTTATTCCCTTAAGCACCTCTAAGCTCCCAAAAGATTTAGACACATTTTGCGTATAGATAGGTAATTCACCTACCCAAATTGGCTCGGGCAAAATTAATTTTATTCTCTTTGCCTCTGGTGGCATTACTGGCATATTTTCTTCAATCTTTTCCACCCTTCTTTGCAAATTCATTTTCGCTCTGACTCCTTTTTTAGATTTAAAGTGAGACACCTTTAGTAAACCCTTTTTCATCTGTTTCAAGTGTTTTTGTTCAGTCTCAATTTGCCGTTTTAACAATTCTTCTTTGTCACCTTTAAGTTTTACAAAACTATCATAGCTTCCCCCATAGATATCAATTTTTTTGTTTTGGGGGTTAATATAAAAAATTTTGTCCAAACCGTCTCCCAACATATCCAAATCATGAGAAATTAAAATCAATGTTCCCTTAAACCTTTTGATAAAGTTCACCACCCATTTTTTTCCTTCGATATCCAAGAAATTTGTTGGTTCATCCAGTAGTAAAATCTTTGGTTGATTCAAAATTGCTTTTGCCAGTGCTAGTCTGGTTTTTTGACCACCACTCAAAACTTTGGCTTCACCCTTTAAATCTAATTTTCCCAGGCCAAGTCCAGAAAGTGTTCTCATAATCTCATACTCAGGTTTCCTTGCCGCATCTAAATAGTCGAGGATATTTTTTGAGCTATCCATTGCTGCATCAGATCTAATTTCCTGGGGCACAAAAACAATTTTCCCCTCAACTCTCACCTTACCCTCATCGGCCTCTTCGATTCCGCATAATATTTTTAGCAAGGTTGTCTTTCCGGCCCCATTTGAACCCACCAGGCCAATTTTTTCTCCGTCATTGATCGCAAAACTTACCCCGTCAAAAATCGGGCTACTGCTCCATCTAAATATTAAATTTTCAACTTTTATCATAGCAAAGATCAATTATAAGGCAAAATAGGCCAATATATTCAGTCAGTTTCGCTTTTATCAATAAAATGACTTTATAACCTAAATACTCTACTATATTCATATATTGATATGATTTCTTTCTTGCTCGTCATTTTTTGTTTATTTTCTCTCGTTAAATCAGTTGACGTCTTTGTCGGTCAGGCATCTTCACTTGCCAAAAAATTTAAGGTCAACGACTTTATTATCGGTCTCACAATTGTTGCCTTTGGCACCTCCCTTCCTGAGCTTATTTCCGCCATTTTTTCTTCATTGTCCGCTCGTAACCAGTTGGTTATGTCTAGTGTTATTGGTAGCAATATTACAAATCTTTGTTTAATTTTAGGTCTTATTGCCTTGTTCAAGAATTATCGGATTCGTAAACGGGATGTCAATATCAACATTCCTCTCAATCTTACTGCACTAATGGCCTTTTGGGCCCTCTCTTCCTTTATGAATTACACCCTAAATTGGGCCGCCGGTATTTCCCTTCTTCTGATTTTTTCCGTCCTCGTACTTTTGTCAAAAGAATACAACCATTTTAAATCTGTTACCCGAGACTATGATGAATTTCATCTTCTTCACTTAATTTTATCTCTCGTTGTTCTAATAGTTTCCGGAAAAATTTGTATTGATCAAATCATTATCCTTGCCTCTCAGCTCGAGATATCAGAAACAATTCTCGGCTATTTCTTGCTTTCTCTGGGCACCTCTCTTCCCGAGCTCGTTACTACCTGGGTTGCTGTCAAAAGAAATGATGGGGAATTGGGCATGGGCAATCTTCTCGGTTCAAATCTTTTTAACCTTCTCTTTGTTTTAGCTATTTCCACCTTTATCTCTCCGGTTAAAGTAACAAATTTTACCTACGATCTTCTTTTTCTTACTTTGGCTACCTTTGCTGTTTATGCCTTTGCCATTATTGGCAAAAAATACTCCTTTAGTCGTAAGGAGGGAGCCGGTTTGCTAGTTATTTACCTTCTCTTTGTTCTCTTTCAGCTTGTCCGTGCTTTTTAATTTACTTGAAAGAATTTTTCTCTTTCAGTTGTAGTTATAATATAACTATCAATGATTAATCCCCGTGATTGCCAAAAATTTGACGATAATCAGCTCGTGTCTCTATCTCTCACCGACAATCAATATTTTTATTGTCTAATGAAAAGATATGAGGATAAGCTCGCTACCTATACTCATCGTCTTTTATTTTTATCTCCCGACGATGTTTCCGATATTGTCCAAAACTCATTTATCAAGGCTTACCAACATCTCAATGACTATGACCCAGGCTTAAAATTTAGTAGCTGGATCTACCGCATTGTCCACAACGAAGCCGTAAATTTTTTCAAAAAAAATCGTACCGCTTTTCAAATTAACCTTCCCGATGAAAGCGATCACCTTATTGATTGGCTTGTTGCCGATATTAATATTGAAAAAGAAACCATTGACCTTCATCATCGTCAAGAAATCAAAGATCTTCTCAACCAATTAAAACCGGAATACAAAGATGTTTTAATTCTTAAATTTTTCGAGGGCAAAGATTATTCTGAAATTAGCGACATTTTACAAAAGCCTATGGGAACCGTCGCCACTTTGATTTCTCGCGCTAAAATACAATTTAAAAAAATCTATGAAAAAAAATAAGTCCATCAGTGATCAAGTCCTCACCTCCATTACCCAGAAAAAACTTCGACCCATTCCCAAGTGGGAATTCGTTGCCAAAACCTGGATCCTTTGGTTTGGATTAATCATTTCTCTAGTTTTATTAATCCTAGGCTTCGGGCTTTCCATTTTTGGTTTTATTGATAATGTAATTGTTCCTTATCTTTGGCTATTAATTGCAATTATCTTTTTTATTCTATCTTACTTTCTTTTTGAAAAAACCAAAAAAGCCTATCGTTTTGACAAAAAAATTATTTTATTTTTAATTGTTCTTCTCGGTTTAGGTATCGGTGGAATTCTCTTTAAAACCGGTCTGGCAAATCGCATCGACAGGGGACTTGAGACCAGGTCGACCTACTATCGTCAAATAGTTCCCATGAAACTTCAGGCCTGGAGCAATCCCCAGGCTGGCTATCTCTCCGGAACTATTACCAAAATTATCGCTCCCGACAGTTTCGAATTAACAGACTTTTCTCAAAAAGTGTGGACTATTACTAGTAAAAATTCTCAAACTGAAGTTCGGATAACTCCGAAGATAGGTGTAGAGGTCAAGTTAATTGGTTCTCAAACCGCCGCTACCAAATTTACAGCCGACGAGATCCGTCCGTGGCAAGGCAGGCGACAAAATATCTTGAAAGAAAATAGGTGATTCCTCTGTATTACTAATAGACTGCGCAAGTCTATTAATAATTTAATATTTTTATGTTGAATAAAATGAAATCCGCCTCTGGCGGAAAAACGCAAATCGCTCTTGGTATTGCTGCTTTAGCCCTAGGCTTAGTAGCTGTTAAATCATTTACTCCAGTTCTCGCTTATCGTGGTGATGTTACCGTCAAAGGTCCAAATTACACCGAAGAGAGACATCAAACAAATCTCACTGCCTTTGAAACCGCAGACTATAATGCCTGGGTTGCCAACATGGCTGGCCGTGGTGCAACTAGGTTTGTTAATGAATCAAATTTTAAAGAATTTTCCGCCGCTCAATTAGCTGCTCAAAACGGAGATTCTACCTTAATAAATGCCTTTAGATCCAAATATGGTATGGGTCAAGGTAGCCGTCAAGGCAATGGCCAAGGTCGTGGCCAGGGGAATTGTAATCAATAAAAAATAGTTAATATCCCAAAAAATACCCCCTCGATAAAATCTTGGGGGTATTTTTTTATCTTTACTTAATTAAATAAAGCAACCAACCATCCGAATACACCATTTCCCTTACTTTCTCTTTCTACCTTGTCCTGCAGAGAAGTGTTTTGGTAGATCATCAGATCAATTGTTTCCTGAAGCTGTTGGAGATCACTGGTATTATTTGTTTCCAGTTTCAATTCTTCAAGCTGTTGGATCATTAGTCTGTTTTGCTCCATCCTCATTTCCAAAGATTGAACTGTCTTTTTGTCAGCTCCAAGCAAGATTTTTACTAGCGAACCCCTTGCATTTAATTTTTCCACATCACTCTTAATTTCATCTTGGTTTTTAACCTGACTTTGGGCAATATCCCTTACTTTTTCTCCGATTCCACCCTTAGCTCCTGTAGTCTCTATCAATAATTTAACCTGATCTGAAACCTTATCCATGCTTTGCATCACTTCTGTTTCAGATTCTTCCTTACTTTTTTCCGTTTTTTGAGACTCTGCGTTTTGAACGTTTAGTTGAGAATCTTCGCCCTCATTCTGGGTTTTAATCATGTTCTGTTTTTTAACCTGAACTCCCGTTGCCGAAGCTTCTGATCCCTGCATTGGGCTTTCATTTTGGCCTTTAGCCATCACTCCACCCACTGGAACTAAAACTAGCGCCATTATTATTATTGCTTTCTTTGTCATTGTATTTATCTGTAAATTTTTAACTCATCATAAGCTTAGCACAAAGGTAATCATCTATCTTCTTGACACCCCAGGGGGGTGTAGTATAATTATTTTGTGAAATCAAACTCTCAACGATTAAACAACATTACCGGCCAAATCGAAGGTGTCAAAAAAATGATGGCTCAAGGTAAGGATTGTTTACAAGTTTTGACCCAGCTAAAAGCAGTTAAATCTGCTGTTGGCAGTCTTATGGATTCTTTAGTCGAAGAACAGTTTGATACCTGTCTGTCTTCACTCAAAAACGAAGACAAAAAATTATTAATTAAAATAAAAAAATATGTCAAGTCCAATTAATGTTGTCGGTCAGGAAAATTTTGTTACCGAAGTTATCAATTCAGAAATTCCCGTTCTTGTTGATTTCTGGGCTCCTTGGTGTGGTCCCTGCCAAATGATGGCTCCCATCCTCGAAGAATTAGCTGCCGATTTTGATACTAAATTGAAAGTGGTCAAAGTTGACACTGAAATTCCTGAAAATCAGAAACTAGCTATGGAATACCAAATTCAAAGTATTCCCAATATGAAACTTTTCAAAAAAGGGGAGATGATCAAAGATTTTATCGGCTATCGTCCCAAAACTGCTTTTGCCGATGAACTCAAGCAATTTATTGACTAATATGTCAAAGGCTTATTCACAATATCGGCAAAAAATTATCAACTTCTTCAAGAGTCTTAGTAAAATCTTTTGTCAAAATCTTAAAAGCTGCCAAAATTAGTTTGACTATTTCCCGAGAACGGGCAAAATATTCTGACTACCAAAAAAAAAGGAGTGTCCAAAGACACTCCTTAATTTTACTTTTTAGAATATTATTAATATCCTCTGTTTCCGTCATTACCACCAAAGCTATCTCTGGGGCCTCTGGAGTAATTATCTCTTCGAGGTGGACGATCTTCCATGGGTCTAGCTTCGTTTACTTTGACAGTGCGACCATCAATCTCTTTACCATCGTACATTTCGATAGCCTTATTGAAGGAGTCATCATCTTCCATTTCTACGAATCCAAAACCTTTGGATTGACCGGAGAATTTATCTTTAATAACAATTGCTGATACAACAGTACCAGCTTGAGCAAAAGCTGCTCGCAAAGAATCATCGGTTGTTTGATAAGACAAGCCACCGACATACAATTTTTTTACCATATTGAAAAAAACTATTAACTGTAGTGACCTCTTTTCAAACTATCTTGACAGAAATTCCCCTACTTCCTCATTATATCCTATTTCCTCAATAAATCAAATCACCCACTTCTACTTGCATTTTCTTTTAACTCCTACTAAACTAGTATTAGTTACTACGACTGTAGTAACTATATATTAAAAAAAATATGGAATTAAAAAATCAAATCAAATCATTACTCAAACACGTTATTTTAGCCCCTTCTGGCTACAACACTCAGCCCTGGAAGTTCAAATTAGGCCAAAACACTCTCGAAATTATTCCAGACTATACTCGAGCGAGGCTTAATACCGACCCTGACTATCGAGAATTTTTTATGAGTTTGGGTGCGGCGGCTACAAATTTAGAAATTTCTGCCAAAAACATCGGTCTTTCATTCAAGAAAAGTTATCGCCTCAACGACAAAGATAACGACTATGCTATTTGCTACAAGTTTAGTGACAGCAAAAATAAAGAAAGCTATGCTCATCCTCTGTTTAAGGCTATTTCTCAGCGTCGTACTAATCGTTCTCCTTACTTATCCGAAAGGCTTCCCAAAAGTTTAGTCAAGGTTATTCGAAATTTGCCTTATCCCAATGACGTCGAGCTAAACTTAATCACTCGTCCAGGAGATATTACTACCTTTTCGAACCTAATCCATCAAAGCTATTTTAATTGGTATAAAAACAAACTCCTAGTTAAAGAGCTTGAATCATGGCTTCGCGACGATCTTAGCCTTTCCAAGGATGGTTTACCTACCGGTGTTCTTAATCTTTACAAACTCGCTGTCAATGCCAAATACGTTATGATAAAAAAAGATCAATCAATTTCTGATCGTTCAGAATATAGCCAAAACCTAGCAAAAAACTCACCTGCACTCATTCTTCTGTCGACAAGACACGATAGTGTTCAAAATTGGTTCCAAGCCGGTGAATTCTATGAGTTGTTGGCTTTGACCTTAACCTCTCACGGTTATTCAATTGATTTTTTTAATCAACCACTTTTTCTCAAAAAATCCCGTCGCGACGCTTCACGAATCGTTGGTAGCCAGTTTCAACCCCAGCTCTTGTTTCGAATTGGTCTCCCCACAGTAAAAGCACCAAAAAATCGACGTCGCCCCCTCAAAGAATTTTTAATTTCCTAAAATTAGGGTAAAATATAGGTACTCGTACCCGTAGCTCAATTGGATAGAGCATCGGCCTCCGAAGCTGAAGGTTGGAGGTTCAACCCCTCTCGGGTACACTTTTTTATGAAACCAAACTTTTCTCAAACTGTTGCCTCATATTTACCAAATTCTCAAGTATTTACCTTTTCCAAGTCAACCAGAACTGCCATCGATGCCGCCGCTACTCTAAAATGTGATCTAGCCCAAATTGCCAAATCTATCATTTTTAAATCGGCCGAAAACAAAGTAGTTTTGGTTATTGCCAGTGGTATCAATCGAGTAAATGAATCTAAGATCGAGAAAATCCTGGGCACCAGCATTAGTCGGGCCGATGCCAATTTTGTCAAAGAACAAACTTCTTTCGCTATTGGTGGTGTGCCACCCTTTGGTTTTCCTCAAAAGATCACTACTATTATCGATGAAGATCTCTTAAAATTGCCCTTAATTTGGGCCGCAGCCGGTACTCCAAACTCAGTTTTTTCTCTTTCTCCCCAAGATCTTCTTCGGGTCACTCAAGCCAAAGTTTCGTCAATCAAAGATATCGCGGTATAATAAGTTATGCAAAAAATGTCTGAAAAACAGGACAATCTCTATTACGACGAACGTTCTGCTGGTGGTATCACTTATAAAATAGTTGATAATCGTGTCTTTTGGTTTGTAATTAAAACTCTTTCCAAAAATAAAATTGGTCGTAATGGTCAAAAAGTCCGCCATACTATTTATAAGTTTCCCAAAGGTCATTTAAACTCCGGCGAAGTTCTCAAGCAAGCCGCAGTCCGAGAGGTCGAAGAAGAGGGTCGAATTAAAGCCAATATCATCGACAAAGTCGGTTCTCGAGATTACATTATTTGGGACGAAGCCACCAATAAAAAAATTATCAAAAAAGTCACTTTTTTCCTAATGGAATATCAGTCAGAAAGTAATCTCAAATACTACGATATGGAAACTGTTATCGGACGCGAGTGGTATTCCTACGAAGATGCCCTAAAAAAATTAGCCTACGATTTCGAAAGAAATTTGCTTAAAAAAGCCAGGTCAAAACTGGAATCTTTATTAAAAACCAAAAAATAGGTAAAATATAGCCTCTGGAGGGGTCGGATAGTGGTTCATTCCACAGACCTGGAAAGTCTGCGGCTCACAAGGCCTCGCGGGTTCGAATCCCGCCCCCTCCGCATAATAAATAATCCGCCATTCGGCGGATTTTTTATTATCTGGGATGAGAAGCAAGGTCCAATGTACTCATTGGAAATCCCGCCATTGGTAAAAAGGATATGTTGATGCTGCAAATGATAAAAGACCCTGGAGACTAATTGCATATTTTGCATTTAATGACGAAAAAGTAGCATTTTGATTTGAAAAATATATGAAAACAGGACCAGACAGAGAATTTATAAAAAGACATATCAAATGGAAAGACATTGTATAATTGCCTATGAGAGCGAAAATAGTTGAAGTGAGTTTAACGGATTACAAAATTGATAGTAAACCTGACTATATTAAGCTTGGTGCAATTGTCGACAAAGCAATCGAGGAAAATTTTAACGATGGGTTGTATGGTATTCGAGCGATTGGTAAGGACGATCACCGGAATTTTACACTTGATGAATTAGTCAATAAAATCTTGACAACTGGAACCGATAAATATGATCCTAATAAAAAAAGCGTTTGCCATGATCAGTTCTCGGTTTACGATTATGATATTCAAATGGGAACATTTGAAATCAAGAACTCAAAACTGGTCAATTGTCCAGATGATTTACCCGGACTATTTGCAGAGACAATCTATAATTTTTATGAACATACTCCTTTAGATAGGGGGTATTCTGTGAGGATAGATTTGTTACTGATTTATGATTTGTCAAAATTGAAGTTAGCAAAAAAAACTAATATAAGAGATACTGGAATAAAACCAGGATTAGAGAATTATTTGTATAAATTTGTTGACCGAAAAAATAAACCAGAGGCACTTTTGGGGATAGTTAAGATACTGCGATAGTTATAAAACAGGTTCTATCTGCGTCGATGATTCGCCACCAAGATATTATTGGACATTTTGATTGATATAATACTGCATGCTAAATCGCAAAGAGGGTGGGGTTGATACCGGCTGGTTTATAACGAAAGCCGCAGAAAACAACTGGGATGAGTTTGATTCA
>JAHISL010000109.1 GCA_018818185.1 Patescibacteria group bacterium
AAGAGGCGGTGAGGTCAAATTTGGAAACCGCTTCCACAATCGCATTAGCGCTCTGAGTATAAAAGAAAGTGCCGGTAATATCTTGTTTGACCGTCTCAAGCGCACCGCCTTTGCCAAAAGCAATAACCGGCGTGCCGCAGGCTTGCGCCTCAAGCGGAAGAATGCCAAAATCCTCTTCAGCCGCAAAAACAAATGCTTTGGCCCGGCTGAGATGATCTTTTAAAACTTCATCGCTCTGATAACCGAGCAACTTAACATTAGGCGCCGCCTTTGCTTTGATTTTATCATATTCGGGACCGTCTCCGATAACAATCAATTTTTTATCAGGCATCATGGCAAAAGCTTCTACAATCAGATCGATCTTTTTGTACGGAACCATCCGCGAAGCTGTAACATAAAAATCTTCTTTGTTTATGCATAATTCAAATTTGTTGACATCAACTGGGGGATAGATAACTTCCGCTTCGCGCCGGTACACTTTATCAATGCGCCGGGCAATAAAATTGGAATTGCCGATCATCAAATCAGGGCCGGCTGAAGTACGGAAATCCCACATCCTAATATAATGCAGAATCAATTTGGTAATGATCCCTTTCAGGCCTTTGTCATGGCCGGTCTGTTTGAGATATTGATGGGTTAAATCCCAGGCATATCGAATTGGGGAATTGATATAAGCGATATGAAGTTGATCCGGGCCGGTGATGATTCCTTTTGCCACAGCCGTTGAAACAGAAATTATAATATCATATTCGGAAAAATCAAATTGTTCAATAGCAATCGGCATCAAAGGGAGATAAGAACGATAATGCTTTTTAGCCAAAGGCATTTTTTGCAAAAATGAGGTATTAACCTTTTTGTTATGAAGAAACGCGCGTTTATCTTCAGGGACAAAATCGTACAGAGCAAATATATCAGCTTCGGGATAGAGATTAATCAGTTCTCCCAATACTTTTTCCGCCCCGCCATATTCCACGAGCCAATCCTGAACAATTGCGATTCTCATCTTAAACCTCGCTTCTTATCATTGATCGGGTGCGATTGATAACCGCTGTCTTTTCAAAATCAGATTTTTGTTTATAACGATAATATGCATCGCCCAAAATTATCCAGAATGCGGACAGAAAAAACCCGACGATTCCGCTGAGCAGAACCGATGCCAGTCGTTTGGGGGATGATTTTTGAGTGGGCAGATTAGGCTCGTCAAGAATGCGGACTATCGGAGTATTCTTCTGAGCATCAAGTTTCGCAATCTCATACTGTTCAGCCAAAAAGCCATAGGTGGTAAGCTTCAACTCAACTTCCCGTTTGAGCCGCGCCAACTCTTTATTCATTGATGGATCAGTTGTGCTATACCAGTTGCGGTTGGCGTTCTGGAAAATTTCCAGTGCATCTTCTGCATAGGCCAGTTCATCCTGCCTGGTTTTGAGTTCCTTATCAAGATACGCAACGTTTTCAGAGGCGGATGATTTCCGTTTGTTGAGATTATAATTTTCCAGTTCGTCAATAAACCGACTCAGTACAGCTTGTGAGAATCGAGGTGATTCGGTTTCGATGCCAAGACTAATCACCCCGGTTTTTTTGTCGGCGGCGACATTAAGTTCTTTCCGCAATTTGTTGCGGGCGATATTTATATCTTTGGTCTCATAATAATCCATCAGTGTTGTTGTATGGCCTTGGTTATCAAAAGCCAACTTTTGTTCAAGGCAACCATCGATCACCTGATTTGATTTGAGAATAGTTGGAAAGAGAATCGAGGAATTTTCATCGGTTCCGCCGGCCAATCCGCCGATCCCGGTAAGTTGTTTGATGGCGGAGTATCGGTCAACCTCGCCGCTGGGAAGAATAGTTGCGGTAGCGGTATACTGATTCGGAATAATCATAACCACCCCAGCGGTGATAACCATCAAGCATAAACAAACAACCGCAATCAGTTTTTTGTTCTGATTTAAAATGGCAAAGATATCAAGCAGGTTAAGCTCGATATCTTTATTGCCAATATTGTCTCTCGATGCGGAAAGACGGTTGATTTTCAAATTATTAGATATAAAATTAAGTTTTCTTCTCATCTTGTTACCTTTTTTACCTATGTTGAATCTTTTCATTAATAGTTATATCATAAACCGTGCCAAAAAAGACTTTGGGGCGTGGCTATAAGATGTTATCTATCAATGTGATAAGAATGTGAATAAAAGGGTCAAAACC
>JAHISL010000016.1 GCA_018818185.1 Patescibacteria group bacterium
AAAATTAAAACTCGCCCTAATTCACGGCAAAACAGACACCAAAGAAAAAGAAGAAATTCTTAACAATTTTTCTAAAAACAAAATTAATATATTGGTTACTACCCCCATTATTGAAGTTGGGATTGATTTTCCCAACGCCACCACCATGATTATTCAATCTGCCGACCATTTCGGTCTTTCTCAACTTCACCAACTTCGCGGCCGAGTTGGTAGGGGAGACCTCCAAAGCTATTGCTACCTCTTTACCGAAAATCACAACGAAAATTCTCTAAAAAGGCTCCACTTTTTAGAAAATAATCATGACGGCTTTAAAATCGCTGAATTCGATCTCAAAACTCGAGGCCCGGGGGAAACCTTTTCTCTTCAACAACATGGTTTTCCCTCACTAAAAATTGCCGATCTTTCCGACATAAAGTTGATCGAATTCTCACAAAACCTTCTTGATGATCTAAAAACAAACTATCCTCGCTTTAATCTCAAAAAACTAATCAAAAATAAGAAACAGATTATAGGTATGGTCAACAAACATTTAAACTAACACATAACTGAGTATTTTTCTTACTTTTACGCTATAATACCCCTATGACAGCACTACCTAAACATTGGCCATCGAGTCGCCGCCAAGGTCGACGCCGAGCCTCCCAAAAAGCTACTCCACTTGCCCAGGTTACTACCTGCAAAAATTGTGGTCAGCCAAAAATTCCCAGTTTTACCTGCAAAAACTGCAATAAGTGAAAAGTAAACACGATCCCAGACATCAGAAACGAATTAAATCGATCCAAGCGCTTTATGCCTGGGGAGTCACTGGAAACTTTGACAGTGAAGCCATAATCGAAATCATCCCTCAAATCCCGGAAATCGACAAACAAATCGCCAAGGCTGCTCCCAAGTGGCCCATCGACCAAATCAACAAGGTCGATCTTGCCATTCTTCGCTATTCTATTTGGGAATTAAAAAACCAAGATAAAACCCCACCAAAAGTAATTATTGACGAAGCCATTGAAATTGGAAAAGAGCTTAGCGAGACCAAATCCGCCTCTTTTATTAACGCCGTTCTCGGTTATATTTTAAAGGATGAACATGGACAAAATTGACGACTTGCAAAAAAAGATAAAAATAAAATTCAACGACCCTGAAAAATTAATTCTGGCATTAACCCATCGTTCATATCTCAATGAAAATCGTCAACTAAAAAGCAGCAATGAAAGAATGGAATTTCTTGGTGATGCCATTCTAGAATACTGGACATCAAATAAATTATTTAGTCTTTTCCCTTCCTTTGACGAAGGCCAGCTCACAAATTTACGCAGCCTGATTGTTTGTACACAAAATTTAGCCGAAGTTGGCGCAAAATTTAACATTGGCGAATATATTCTTCTGAGTCGCGGTGAAGAAACTCATGGTGGTCGTGAAAATATCTCTCTTCTCGCCGACACCTTTGAAAGTATCATTGGCGCCATTCATTTGGATCAAGGTTATCAAGCCGTAGAAAAGTTTTTAGAATGTTTTTTAAACGACAACATCACTACTCTTTCCCAAAAGAATATTTACAAAGACCCCAAAAGTCTTTTTCAAGAGATAGCCCAGTCAAAGAGGGGAATCACTCCTCACTATCAAACAATTTCTGAAAAAGGACCAGATCATCAAAAAAATTTTGAAGTCGGAGTCTACCTAAACAAAAAACTTATTGCCACGGGTAAGGGAAATTCTAAGCAAAAAGCCGAGGAAGATGCCGCTACCAAAGCTGGCGAAATTATTGTATAATCCCCCCATGCTCAAAATCAAATTAAGACCTAACGGTAAAATCCACCAAAGGAGTTTCCGCATTGTTGTTGCCCCAGATCGCAGCAAATTAAACGGAAATTTTATCGATGACCTCGGTTTTTATAACCCAAAAAGCAAAATCTTTGAAATAGACAAAGAAAAAGTAGCTCAATGGCTAAAGAACGGAGCTCAACTAACCGAAGGTGTCGACAAGCTTTTAAATCCTGATAAATATCCTAAAAAAATTAAAAAGAAGAAAGAAGAAAAAGTTGCCAAGGAAGAAGTCAAGGTAGAAAAGACTGAAGAAGTAAAAACAGAAGAGGCCAAAGTTGAGGAAGTTGCCAAAGAGGAAGCTCCCGAAGAAACAAAAGTCGAAGAAGAGGTAAAAGTTGAAGAAAACAAGGAATAACCATGAACGATATTAAAACTGCCGCCGAATACATTATCAAAGCCGTCGTCAATGACGACAAAGATCTTCAAGTTGAAACTCGTGAAGAAAATCTTTTAACTATAATCGAAGTCTCCGCTCCCTCAGAAGTAATTGGTCAAATCATTGGAAAAGAAGGAAAAATCATCAAATCAATCCGCACCTTACTCAATCTTGCCTTTCCTGAAGTTCGCTACCTACTCCAAATCAAGGAGTAAAAAAAGGATCCTTTCTCCCAAAGTCTATAAAATTCCCACTGTCGGTATTTCCCTCAATTGCCAATGTCCGGTAATCATTTATCTTCGATAGTAAGTTAAATTCTTCTTGGCTCGGAGTCAAATCCACCAATTTTAAATTTTCCACCTTCAAATCTGATATATCTCTCAGATAATAAGCTGAGATATTCATCGTTACCAAAGAAGTGTTTCCCACAGTTCTCATATCAAAACTATCGATTGACATTAATGGCAAACTTTTTTCAATACTGTTTACCAAAGACAGATAATTCTCTCTTGGCCCTACCAAAGTCACTACCACCGGTATTTTGTCAAAACTCGAAGCGCCTTTAGTTTCGGCATCTTCAGCTTTTATGTCCCCCATACTTATCGAAAAATCATCGATTGTAAAATTCACTCCTGCAGCTGCGTTTCGAACAACTCTTACCAAAAGATAAGAACTTTTTTCAGGCAATAACGCCAAGGCAAATTTATTTGCATTCTTTTTTACCTCGTCTTGATCAACCGTCTGCAAATAAACTCTTTTCTGGTTCACCTCTTCCGTCTTAGCCATTACCGCTTTAATTCTTCCCATTTTTGCAGATATTTCCCCAAACTTAGGCACAATTACCGCTATCATACTAATTATCAGCACCGCCCCCAAACCAATTGGCTCCAACCACAGCATTATGATCGGGGTATCAATTCCAAAAATCTTATCTGGTAAACCTCCTTTTTCTATTTTCATTCTAATATTATTCTCATTTTTATTAACCAATTTCCATACAAAGTATAACTCGCCCCAATAATCTCTATACTTTTTACCCCTTCAAAGCTTCCTTCATTAACTTCAGCCGCCCTATCCTCAACAAAATCAACCGTTTCTTTGTCACCAGCCGTTACCTCAACATTAAATTGCTTATTTTCATCAAGTTCAAATTTTTCCACCTTGGCCCTGTCTCCAAAAATAGAGTTGACCATCATAAAGGCGGAAGAATATTCAAAACGGTTACTCAACACCTGTCCCACTACCTTAGCCCGATACTTTAACAGTTGAGTCAGCACAATATCTTGAGACATCCCCTTATAGCTTGCCAATGCCTTATCATAATTATTATTCTGAACCTTTAACACCAAATCACTCCCGAAATACATCACCAACACTCCCACCACTATTGTTGCCCAAACAATCGACACCCAAAGCATGTATTTTCGCAATGTCACCTTCAACTTCATCTTTGCCGCCTGAAATTTTGCTTGACTAGGCAACAAGTTCAAGTTTGAGCTATCTCCTGTTTTCATATCAAATTTCTCATCGCCAAACCCACTGCGGTGGAAAACCTATAACCATCTGTCGATAAATCAATTGGAACAATAATTTTTTGACTGTTTATATTCAAAAATGGTTGCACAACTTGAACCTCAATTCCCAAAATCTTTGTCAATTCTTCTGCCAAGCCAGGCATCTTTGCTCCACCTCCACTCAAAACCAACAATTCAATCGACTTGTTATTATTTTCTCCATACAAGGCTATTGCCCTTCTTATCTCTTCCGCCATACTATTAAAAACAGGTAAAATTGCATTTTTAATTTTTCCCTCAAGTTCCATTTCTTTTAAACCATACGCCTTCTTATATTCCTCGGCACTAGCCATATCTAATCCTAAATTTACCGAAATTGCCCTAGTTAATGATTCGCCGCCAACTGGCATTGATCTCGCAAAATAAATGTTTCCATTTTTAAAACTAACAATATTTGAATATTTTTCCCCAATATCCACCAACATTGTTGCCTCCGAAACCGTTGCCATTTGCTTCAGCACCCTTCTCATTGATACCGCCGGAGATTCAATCGCCAGCAATTCCATCCCTGCTGACTTAAACACCTTTACATAGCTTGCCACCAAATCATTCCTGGCCGCAATCGCAAACACGGTTAAACGTCCCGCCTCATCTTCCTCCACCACCTCATAATCAATTGACACCTGATCCAAAGGGTAGGGGACAAAGGTTTCCGCCTCAAATCTCAAAGCATCTTTAATTTCATTTTCCTTAAGCGGAGGTAAAGACACCAATCGACTCACAATATCATTTTCCGGCAAGGCGGTTACTACCTGCCTACCACTGAGCTTCATATCCTTAACCAAACTCTTTACCGCCTGTGCCATTTCCTCAACACTTTTCTTATTTGATCCTGCCTTTAACCATTCTCCGTTGGGTGTTTTAACTTCACCAATCGCCGCCAGGCTTAAATACTCCTGGCTTTTGTCTAAAGCCACCGCTTTTATAGTTGATAGTCCTAAATCAATGCCTACAATATCACTCATGTTTA
>JAHISL010000089.1 GCA_018818185.1 Patescibacteria group bacterium
AAGAAATTGCCTGGCTCGGGGACAACCGATACCACCATCAGAAGAAACTCCACATTTGCCGAGACCGGCTGAGTTGTCACAAGCTTGATTAAAGTCAGGAATTTGACATGTTAGTTCTGTTTCTGCTTCCTTATTCATAAGGATGGATTATATCAAAGTATGTCAGTTTTGAGTATCAACTTCGTCTAGGACGGTTAATTCAAGCAAAAGATCGGTTAAATCTCCATTGATACATTTGGTAAGAGGAAAATCTTTGTTGATACGATGATCTTTAACTTGATTTCGGGCAAAGTTGTAGGTTCTGATTTTGTCGGCTCGCATGGCGAGGCCGACCTTGTCTCTGGTTGAACCAAGTTGTGAAATTTTCTTATCTTCTTCCATCTGCCAAAGCTTGGCTCGGAGGAGGTCCATGGCAATATCACGATTTTGTTGCTGGGATCGTTCTTGGCGAACGGAGAAGGTGAGTCCGGTGGGTTTGTGGAGCAATCTAACGGCGGTGGATACCTTGTTGACGTTTTGTCCACCGTTGCCTCCAGCTCGGCAGGCAGTCATTTCGATATCGTCGGGGTTAATGACAATATCGTGTGAAGTTATTTGAGGGTAAACAGCTACGGCGGCGGTAGAGGTTTGAATTCGACCTCTTTTTTCAGTGACGGGAACGCGTTGAACTCGGTGAGTACCTGTTTCCCATTTTAGTTGATTAAAGGCGTCGAATCCGGTGATTTTCAAGATGTCATTGTCCAAATAGTTTACTTTCCAGCCGATTTTTTCGGCATAACGAATGTACATGCGCATGAGGTCTTCCATCCAGAGACCGGCCTCCTGACCTCCAGGACCGGGTCTAAATTCGAGAATGGCTATATTTGAGTTGGTAATTGGCATATGTTTTTTTTAAAAGAAAAACCGCCGAAAATATAAGTTAATTATATAATCAGCGGTTTAAAGTTGCTAATTTGATTTTTTGCTTATCTTTTTGACTTTCTTTTTGGTTTTTTTGGCTGTCTTGGCAGCTTTGGCGGCTTGGTAAGCGACACCTTGAGCTTGTTTTTCTTTAAATTTGTCAATTCTTCCCTTAATGTCGACAAATTTTTGTTGACCAGTAAAGAAAGGATGACATTTACTACAGACTTCAACTTCGATTTTTTCGAGAGTGGAACCGGTAGTAAACTTATTGCCGCAAGCGCAAGTTACTTGGCAGTCGCTGTAATAGGTAGAGTGAATTCCTGATTTCATAGACTTGATTATATCAAATTATTTGAATAATTGATGTTTGGACTTACTGTTTTTGAAGTTGGCCGACAATTTTGTCTTGTTTAATAGTTATTTGGTCGCCGGTGGTCATGTTTTTTAGAGTAACTTCATCTTTGGCGGCTTCATCACTACCAATTAGGGCAACGAAGGGAATATTTTTGCTGGAAGCATATTTAAACTGTTTACCAATCTTGTCAGCATCGGGATAAAAAATTGTAGAGATATCGTTTTGGCGGAGAAGGGAAGTTAGCTCGAGTGACTGATCGGTGGTGTCTTGACCAAAATTAGCAACCATCACTTTTACCTTAGTTTTGGGTAGTTCTGGTAAAAGATTCAATTCGATAATACAGTCGACAATGCGATCTAGACCAAGGGTGGTGCCGACAGCAGGAGTGCTGGGGCCACCAAGAACTTCAATTAAATTATCATAACGGCCGCCACCAGTGATGGAACCAATTTTTGGTTCTTCGACATAGGTTTCAAAAATAGTACCGGTGTAATAATCAAGACCGCGAACCATGGTGGGGTCAAAAACATAGACATTTTTTGGGACACCGAGCATGTCGATGGCGTTGAAAACGGCTTGTAAATTTTCGTCTGGCTGAGCTATTTTGATGTATTTAAAAAGGGAGTCGATTTGAGCTTGAGTATAGTCTTTACTAACGAGTTCTTTTCTTACTCCTTCTTCACCAATTTTTTGGAACTTATCGAGACTTTGAAGTGCCGATATTTGATCTTTTTTAATATCAGATTTTTCTAAAATGTTCTTTAGAACATTTCGACTGTTTATTCGAATAGAATATTTTTTGAAGTTCAATTTTTGCAGAACTGTGGAAATTACAGCGACTATCTCGGCATCGGCGATGGGGGAGCTAGTACCAAAGGTGTCGATGTCACATTGTAAGATTTCTCGATAGCGACCTTTTTGGGGTTTGTCGGCACGCCAGACTGATTGAATTTGATATCGCTTAAAGGGCATGGGGATTTGATTGCCATAGATAGCAAGAACCTTGGCGGTTGGAACGGTTAGGTCGTATCGCAAACCGATTTGTCGTTCGCCTTGATCTTGAAAATTGTAGACTAACTTGTCGGCTTCTTTGCCATATTTGCCCATGAGGGTTGAGGCGTATTCAAGAGTTGGAGTCTCTAAAGGTTCAAAACCGAAGTTGTCAAAAACTTCTACAAAAAGGTTTTTGACGTAGTTGCGAACGGCCATGGTCTCGGGAAGAAAATCCCGAAAGCCTTTTAATGTCTGTGGTAGATCATTTTTCATATTTTTATTTTAACATTATTAAATTTTTTGGATAATATCGAAAAGAATTTGTTCTAGCTTGTTTAATTTTTCTATTTCGACATATTCATTGGAGCAGTGAGCGGTAGCTTGAGTACCGGCACCGATGGTTAAACATTTTGGCTGGTCAAAAAGTTTCCAGAGCATTTGGATATCAATGTAACCAGAGGTACTGATATCTTTAAAGTCAAGACCTAGTTTTTTTAACTCAGATTTGGGAGTAAGCCAAGATGTAAAATCGAAGTTTATTTTTAAATCACCTAAGCTGCCGCCAAGTTCGATAATTGTTTTTTCTAATTGATTAGCAACTAACTGAGCATTAATTTGGGCAGATGAGGGGCGGATGTCAAGAAGAATTTGACAAGAATCGGGGACAACATTGGCCGATTTGCCACCGCTAATTGAGGCCAAATTTAGAGAGGTTTTTCCTAATTCGGGATCGTTAAATTGAGAGAGAAAGGTTTTTAATTTCTCGACTGATTTGGTGGCGACTTCGATGGCGTTGACTCCATTTTCTGGAGTGGCGGCGTGACAACTTTTACCATTAATAGTGGCAGAAATTTCGATTAAACCACGACAGCCATTGGCGATTTCGAGCTCAGAGCCATCGAGGGAGATAATTGATTTTGGTTTTATTTTTGATGAATAGTCGGCCATAAATTGTTTTATGCCGGCAAAATTATATTCCTCGTCGACATAGAAGAGAAAGCCGATGTTTTTTGGTAAATCAGTTTTGGTAGAAAACAACATCATGGCGGCCAGACCACTTTTCATGTCAGTGGTACCACGACCGTAGAGCTTGTTGCCCTTTACTGTGGCGGTAGTGGGATTGGTGTTCCAATTGTCGTTAATGCCAACAGTGTCGATGTGGCCGATGATAAGTGTCTCAATATTCTGGCTATTGCTAGCCAGAATATTAAAACGACCATTGACAACCATTTCTTTTTCAACCGAAAGTTGGGTGTTATTTTTTAAATATTTGAAAATAAATTCCCCAATTTTTATTTCGTTAGTATTCGCATCGACCCAGGAGGGGATGGAGACTAATTGTTTGGTGAGTTCTAAAATTTTTGTCATATGTTTATCTAACAGTATTATATATTGGACCTCTACCACTTTCTTGCCAACTATTGGATTCTTGATCCCAACAATAGGTATATGACATGTTGGAGTTGTCCCAAATACCTGTTTTACACCCAGTGTCTGGTTTTGGTGGAGCAAAAAATTCTTCTCTTCTAATTAGATCATCTTTGGCGTATGCAGCATCTATTTTATCTAAGAATGAAATATTTTTACTCTCAAGAGGGAGCGCTTCCCAATTTCGATCAACAATTTGCCAACGATCCGTACTGGGATTCCATTTTAAGGTTTCATCCATTTCGATATATTTATCACTAAATGATCTTACCCAAGTGTCGGGTTGTCCCGGTTTGGGTGGCCGTGATAAGCAACCTTTTGTCATTTCATAGATAAGAGAGCAGTTATCCATGTTGGCGTATCTATAGTTAGTGACTACATCTTTTCCAGCAAAGAATAGTCCTGCACCAATAATAGCAGTGGCAGCAACGTCTCTGGCAATGATGCCGATATTTGTTTTTCTTATATTTTCTTTCATATTTTTAATATTAATTTTTAATAATCCAACAAGCTTGTTGCTGGTTCCATTTGTAATTGCGGCGAGAGGAGGAACTTGGGTCAAAGTTTTTTTCTTGACTCTGTTCTAACCATGATTGGAGTTTTTGAGCTCTAATTTTGGCCGCTATGGGAAATGTGTAACTATTTTTTTCTTTCATATTTTTATAAAAAATTTTTAATTTAGAAATTTAAATACAAATTTCCTAGTGAAATGGCATCCTTTGGAGGATGTCTTCTTTGCTAACTTCTTGCCATGTATTGTCGTCTTTATTTAGACAATAGAGGTAAGTGCTATCACCCCAATTAACTCTCCTTTGGATATCATCATTATTTGACATAGAAGGAGGAAATGTTTCTTTAAAGTCAATAAACATTCGCTTACCGTTCCGGTCATTTACTTGATTGAAAGGAAAATTTCCCGTGACAGGAGTGTATGTAAATTGTCGGTCTGTGGCTGACCAGCGACCTTCAATTGGATCCCAAATCTCTGTCTGATCCATTTTGATTCCAAAATCGTTGCTAAGTGACCTGACTCTCGTGTTTGTTTGATCACTTTCTGGTGGAGTAGTCAAATAGCTATCGATCTGGGCACAGAGAGCTACTTTTTGGGCAGTATCGTAATTAATAATGGCCTCTACTGCATCGGGCGCGAATTTTGCCATGGTTACACCTAAAGTGACGGCGATTGCAGCTCTTTTGGCAATATTGCCAATATTTGTTTTTCTTATATTTTCTTTCATATTTTTATAAATGTTTGGGGATTTGGACATAATTTGTCCAATAAAAAATCCCCGGTGACGGGGATTTTGAGATATTAGTTTAAATTGTTTAGGCCAAGACAACACCCCGCCGGTTGGTGACCACGGTATGGGTATGATGTAGAGAATTAAATTGTAAATAGGTCATGGGGTGGTATACCGGACTTGAACCGGCAACCTCAGCTTTCACAGAGCTGCGCTCTAACCAATTGAGCTAATACCACCATGTTTAAAGAGCTTTCCGATGTTGATTAC
>JAHISL010000090.1 GCA_018818185.1 Patescibacteria group bacterium
AAAATGCGATTATAAAAAAGAAAATTATAATTTTTAATAAAAATTTCATAGTTTTGGTTTTTGAAGATGATAATTAGTTGTTTTTTGGAACTGATGACCAACACTAAGTAATAATTCTTCGGTAAACATTTTGCCAACAATTTGAGCTCCTATGGGAAGACCTGATTTGGTAAAACCACAAGGAAGAGCAAGTGAGGGAACACCGACAGGATTTTGGGATACGGTATAAATGTCGGCAAGAAGGTTTTGGAGAGGATCAGAGAGTAGTTCGCCAAATTTTGGCGGATTGTTGGGGGTTATTGGCTGTAACAAAATATCACACTGAGATAAGGCTTTTTGATATTCTTCAATAAATAGAGTACGAACTTGCTGGGCTTTTTTGTAATAAGCATCGTAATATCCAGCCGAGAGTGCGTAGGTACCAATTAAAATACGACGAGTAGTTTCGTCAGTAAAACAGTCGCGACCATGACCATATCGAATGCCATCGTAACGGGCTAGGTTGGAGGAAGTCTCACTGGGGGCAATTAAATAGTAGACAGGTAAACACAAATCGAAAAGTGGCATGCTTATCTCTTTAATAACAGCGCCGGATTTCTTTAATTCAGTTGAAACTTGTAAAACGGCAGCCTTAATTTCCGGGTCGAGACCATCCTGGTAAAACTCTTTGGGAACACCAATAACGATTTCCGACATTTTTTTGTCTAAGAGAGAAGAATATGCCGGAACTGGTTTTGGCGAAGAAGTTGCATCAAGATTATCAAGACCAGCAATAGTTTCTAAAATAACAGCACAATCTTCTGAAGTCTTGGCAACTGGACCAACAGTGTCAAAAGATGAGGCATAAGCAATGGCTCCATAACGAGACACTCGACCATAGGTGACTTTTAATCCAGTAGTATTGGTCCAAGCAGCGGGATTGCGGATTGAGCCACCGGTGTCTTCACCAATAGCAAAAACGGCCATGCGAGCAGAAACTGCGACTGCCGGACCTCCACCAGAACCGCCAGGGACACGGGAGGTATCCCAAGGGTTTTTAGTAACTCCAAAATCTGTATTCTCGGTACTACCGCCATGACCCCAGGCGTCCATGTTCATTTTGCCAACTAAGATTGCGCCGGCATCTAATAATTTTTTGTATATAGTGGCACTGTAAGGTGGAATAAAATTTTCTAGGACTTTGGAAGCGGCAGTGGTTTTAATGCCTTCGGTAACAAAACAGTCTTTTAAAACAAAGGGTAACCCGGAAAGAGGACTATTAAGCTTAACTTCTTGAGCATTTTTTAGGGCAACTTCTTTGGGAATGATGGTTATGAAAGCGTTAACCTGAGGATTATATTTTTCAATGTTGTCATAGCACTCGTTAACCAGGTCAACTGAGGTGAACTCACCGGAACGGAGACCCGCAGCTAATTCCAAAATTGTTTTATCAAGAAGCATATTATTTTTTGATAGTAGCAGAAGTAACAAAATAACCGTTTGATGACTGTGGAGCATTGGAAAGTGCCTGTTTTTGGGTAAACATACGATCCTTATCAACAACATCTTCTCGCAAAACTGTGTTTAGGCCAGTGGTTTGATAGGTGGGCACAACATCGTCAGTATTTACTTTTGATAATGAGGCAAAATTTTCAAGGATTGGCTCAAGCTGAGAAGTGAACTGGTCTATTTTTTCAGGAGGAATATTGATTCTAGCCAATTTGGCTACACGTTTAACTTCGTTAGCGGTGATGGTCTTTGAGGACATAGTGTATTTTACCGGAAAATGGAGGCTTTGAGGCGGAGTAAAATCCAACGATATTTATCAACAAGTTTGTAAAGTTTGTAAAGATTGGAATTAATTACTAAATCGTAGGTGCCAACAAATTGAACAAGATTTCCACCATAACCTTGTTTGAAACGGTGAAAACCAAAACCTTGTTGACTGGCGTTGGCGTCAGGACCAAGACTGCCCCACATGTCAAAAGATCTTTTTCCCAAGGATTTGCCGTATTTTATGGCCTCCCACATGAGGAGGGTTGGAGCCATAACTTCACGATGAAGATCAAGAGAGGCACCGTAGGGGTAAAAGAAACGATCCTTGAGCTTAAAAACCATGAAGGCGGCTAAAACTTCTTTTTGATAGGTAGCCAAAAAGACTTCGGCCAAGCCAGTATTTTTCAATATGGACCATTGTTGGCGATGGTATTTTTCAGAATGAAGATAAAAACCCTGACGTTTGGTAGTGTCAAAAAGTAGCTTTAGGTAAACTTCAAAGTCCTTGTCATCAGTGGAATGGGTGATTT
>JAHISL010000091.1 GCA_018818185.1 Patescibacteria group bacterium
CCTCCCGAAGCCACCACGGCCGCTTCGATAATTCCCCCTCCCATATTTACTACCATATTTCCAAAAGGTTCCGAAATCGGAATCTTTGAACCTATCGCTGCCGCCAATGGCGTATCAATTAAATATGCCTTTCTTGCCCCAGACTCTAAAACCGCATCCATCACCGCTCTTTGCTCAACCTGAGTTAATCCAGAGGATACTGTCACCATTACCTCAGGGCCAAATATCCAAGTTGACCCCATCACCTTGCGCAAAAACCATTTCAACATCCCCACCGCCGCCTCATAATCAACCAAGGCTCCAAACTCTATCGGTTTAATGATCTCAATATAATCCGGAGTCTTTCCCTCCATTTTTTTTGCCTCATTTCCCGCCGCCATCACCTTTCTGCTCTCTGCATCAACCGCAACTACTGACGGTTCACTTAACAATATTCCCTCATCTTCCGCCCAAATCAAACAATTTGAAGTCCCTAAATCAATTGCTAACTTTCTTATCCAAGCCATTATTTTATATAATACACTAATGAACCCTAATTCAAGTCAAAAAAGTCTTCTCATAATTTTCTCAGTTGCCTCAGCTGTCCTCATTGGCACCTTCCTTATTTCTACCTTTGCCAGGGGCTACCGTCTCGACACCAATAATGGTTTCAGGCTCAAAGTTACGGGGCTTCTTTCAGCTACTTCAAAACCAAAATCTGCCAGTGTTTACATCGACAACTTACTTACAACTGCTACCGACGATACCGTAAACCTTATTCCAGGAGAATATCACCTGAAAATAGTAAAAGATGGCTACCTGCCTTGGGAAAAAAATATCCAAATTAAACCTGAATACGTTTATCAGGCCGACGCTCAACTTTTTCGCTCTTCACCAGATTTAAACTCAATTACAGAAGACAATATTGTCAATCCTGTCACTAGCCCAGACTCCACAAAAATTGTCTATGCTGTCGCTTCCAGTTCAGCTGTCGACAAAAAACCAGGCTTGTATCTACTTGAACTAACTGAATTTCCTATACTTATGAGTAGAAGCACTCAAAAACTTTTATCTCCCAATCTCCCCAACCTTGATTGGTCAAAATATTCTTTCGAGTTTTCCCCCAATTCAAGGCAAATACTCGCCACCTCTACTTCAAAAAAGAACCCCAATATCTACTTATTTTCAATTGACCAGAGCATTGATTCAAAAAACCTCTTTGACGTCTCCTCAAAATTAGATCAAATAAAAAATGATTGGCAAGCGAACCGAGATGAAATTGTTCAAAAAAGAATTGAAAAACTTCCCTTAGAAATTAGAAACGCCATTGCCACTACTTCCGCTATCCTTTCCTACAATTCTTCCGAAAACAAAGTTCTCTATCAAGCCTCAAGTAGCGCTCAAATTAAAGAAAATCTTCTCGCTACTCCGCCTCCCACCAAAAGTACCCAAACTCAACAACGCCTCCTAAATAAGGATAGTTACTATGTTTACGACATCAAAGAAGACACAAATTTTCTTATTGGTGATACTTCAATCAGTCAAATTTCATGGTTACCCTACTCAAACAACTTAGTTTTCATCCAAGACAAGGACATCCGTGTTTCTGAGTATGATGCAACCAATTACCAAACTATTTATTCGGGATATATTTCTCCAAAAATAATACTCCCAACTCCAGACGGATACAGATTAATTCTTTCCACTTCAACCAACCAAAACCCATCTCAAAATCTGTATTCAATCACTATCCGAGACCGATAAGCTTTATTTACACAAATTCAGCTCAGCTTCTTTCAATTCGTTCAACAACTCGACTACTTCATCTCTTCCCAGCGTATTACCTTTTAATTTCTGTGAAAGATCCTTTTCCATGTCTAAAACCATTTCTTCACTCATGCAACCCACGCTCTCAATCTCATTGTACGGAGCCTCAAGTCTTGGAGCATTCTCATATCCGACCTCTCGAGTTTCCACGAGTGAAGAAGATGTCTCTCCCAACACCTGCGCACCCTGCCCAAGATATGTATTCTCGCCAGATACTTCTAAAAACCTTAGTGGTATCAAAGCCATAATGGCAACCACAAAACTAACAATCAAAGTTCTTGAGTTTCTATTTAAATCGTTCATTTGTATCAGTCTAGATATTTTTAAAAAAAATGTCAATCATTAATCAAAAAACACCAAATCAACAAGCAAATAACCTTCCCAGCGACACCTGGCAAAGAAAGCCTTCTTCTGCTATTAATTTAATCCATAAAACCTATCAAGTAAATCAAACGATATAAATACATAACTTAGTACAACAGATCTGGCGTGTTAAAATAATAGTACTTTTATCAACATGTCCTTGTTTTGCCAAAGACTTTAAACAGTGACATAATTCAGGGACTAGCTCAATTGGTAGAGCGCACGGTTCGGGATCGTGAGGTTGCGGGTTCGACTCCCGCGTCTCTGACAATCAAGTCCTCATAGTTCAATGGATAGAACGCGGGTTTCCTAAACCTGAAATAGTGGTCCGATTCCACTTGAGGATACAAAATCTCTCAAGCACCAATTTCTCCGCATATTTTAATCTCAATATCACATAATTACCGCAGTTTTTTTAGTTATTCCGCAATATTTTCCGCAAATAAACAGATGTTTATTAACCACTTTTTCTCCGCATAAAAATATTAATCACCCTTCAAAATTTAACTTCAATAAAGACCTATCTATATCATATTTACCGCAATATATACCTCCATCATACTCATTTTACCCAACATACACTCCTCTTCCAGTGGAAACACAAAATACATGATTTCGTGCCCATAAACTACAAAACAACCATCTCAGAATATCTCATTTCTTAAGTCATTTTCCCTCATATATAATCACCAGCAAACTTCGCAAGATGCATAGAATTGCTCACGCTAAACCAAACAAATTGCGACTAATATCAGTAAATATTACAACCACACCTATTTAGCACACGAAACCTATCTTTGCTATTATCCTTTATTTTCCTTCACTACTAGGTTCAACATCTTTCCTGGCACATATATTTCTCTTATGATCTTGTTACTCTCCAAGATTTTCTTCAACTTTTCACTTTTCGATACCAAAAGATCCACATAGTCTTTCTCCGCTATTCTCGCAAACTCAATTTCAATCTTATCCTTCACTTTTCCATTTACCGCCACAGGCAACTGAATCACCTCTTCTGTTAGATACTCTTTATTACTTTCTGGCCACTCTGATATATGAACTGAACTATCTTCTCCTAAGCTCTGCCACAATTCCTCTGTTAAATATGGCGCTAATGGGGCGCAAAGCTGAACTAGCTTCTTCAAGTCCTCAACAGAAATAACATCAATCTCATTAACAGCTTCCATCAACTTTGCCACCACAGTATTAAAGCTAAAATTCTCCAGATCCTTGTCAACTCCAACAATAGTCTTATTAATTATCAATTTACTTTTATTACTGCTATCACTCAAAGATTTCTTATGCTTAATCACAAACCTATTAAACTTATCTAAAAACCTCTTGACCCCCATCAAAGTATTTTCATTCCAAGCCATCGTACTCTCAAATGGTCCCATAAACATCAGGTACAATCTTAAAACATCAACTCCGAACTTATCTGCTACAGTTTCCGGCACAATTACATTCCCCTTCGACTTACTCATTCTTTGGTTATCTGTACCTAAAATCACTCCGTGCGAAATTCTCTTAAAATACGGCTCGGAAATTTCTTTGGGTACAGCACCAATATCTTTTAAAAACAGATAAATAAATCGGGAATACAGCAAATGCAAAGTGTTATGCTCATCTCCACCAATATAAACGTCTACGGGCATCCATTTTTTCATCAATTCAGCACTAGCAATATCTGTATCATTATGTGGATCAATATATCTCAAAAAATACCAATCTGAACCAGCCCAATTTGGCATTGTATCTGTTTCCCTTTTTGCTTCGCCGCCACACACCGGACACTTACAGTTTACGAAGCTATCAATCTTTGACAGTGGACTTTTTCCATCATCAGTCGGTTCATATGCTTCGATTTCAGGCAATACCACCGGCAAATCAGTTTTTGGCACTGGTACCCAGCCACACTTTGGACAATTTATCATCGGTATCGGTTCTCCCCAATAGTGTTGACGACTAAAAATCCAATCTCTTAAGTGGTATGAAGAACATCTTTTTCCAATTCCCTCATCTTCAACCCAATCCAACATCTTCATAAATTCTGCACCCTTTTCTACTTCCACCATCGCCTTGTCTTCAAAATCCCACCCCTCAACATTAATTACTGGCACAATTGGCAACCCAAATTTTTTTGCAAAAGCATGATCTCTTTCATCGTGTGCCGGAACAGCCATAATTGCCCCAGTCCCGTATGATGCCAATACAAAATCCGATATCCATATCGGTATTTCTTTATCATTTACTGGATTAATCGCCATTAGGCCTGAAAAGACCCCTGATTTTTCTTTAGACAATTCAGTTCTTTCCATTTCGCTTTTACTTCGTGCGATTTTCAGATATTCCCTCACATCCTCTTTTGACCTAGCTAACTCAAGGGCAATTTCATGTTCTGGAGCCATCACCATAAAGGTCGCCCCCGGCAAGGTGTCAGGTCTCGTTGTAAACACTTCAAGAACTTCTTTTCTTCCTTTAATTTTAAACTTAACCCTCGCTCCTTCACTTTTCCCAATCCAATTAACCTGAGCCTGTTTTACTTTTTCAATAAACTCTGTTTCTTTTAATCCATCAATTAGTTTATCGGCATATTCCGTAATCTTCACTACCCACTGAGATATTGTCCTTCTCTCAACCCCTTCCCCGCACCTCTCACACTTCCCGTCAACCACCTCCTCATTTGCCAAACCAGTTTTGCAACTTGGACACCAATTTATTGGTACTTCCTTTTTATATGCTAATCCTTTTTTAAAAAGTTCAATAAAAATCCACTGCGTCCACTTATAATAGTTTGCATCAGTTGTATTTACCTCTCTACTCCAATCAAAAGAGTATGCCAACCTTTTCATCTGCGATCTAAACATATCAGTATTCTCTTTTGTTACTTCCTGGGGCTTTCTTTTTGTTTTAATTGCATAATTCTCTGTCGGTAACCCAAAAGCATCCCAGCCCATGGGAAACATCACATTATTCCCTTTCATTCGCTTAAATCTCGCATAAACATCCCCGCCCGTAAAAGAAAAAGCATGACCTACATGTAAACCACTTCCGCTAGGGTACGGAAATTCGACCAAAACATATTTTTTTTCTTTATCGCTTTCATCCTTCGCCAAATATAATTCTGGATGCTCTTCCCAAAATTTTTGCCATTTTGTCTCAATTACCTTAAAATCCATGCCTTATTATATACCAACTTACTCATATCTTAACGCATTAAGGGCCGAAATTTGTCTTGCTCTCTTACTTGGATACCATCCTGTCAATATTCCCACCACAAAAGAAACTCCAATTATAAATGCTACAAAAAACCATGGAATATAGCTTACATCCATCGCCCCCTGCCCCTTAAAGACTGAAATTGATGTCAAAACCAAAGACAATATTTTACCCGTCAAGAATCCCATCAATACCCCAAAAGTACCACCTCCAATTCCCATTATTAAAGATTCAGCCAAAAACAACTCCTTTACCTCATCAGACAACATTCCAATCGACTTCATTACCCCAACTTCTCTTGTCCTCTCAAGCAATGACACCGTCATCGTATTAAACATCCCCAAAGAAGCTACTGCCAAAGCAATTGTCCCCAGTAAACCAAGCAATAATCTCAAATTGCCAAAAATACTTTCAATTTGCGCCACCGTATCAGCCGCACTCCCTGTTTTAAATCCCATACTTTCAATGGTTTTTCTAATTTCAGCCAAAGATTCCTTATCTTTTGACACCACCATCATCTGGGAATAATTTCTAATCCCCAATCTCTTTGCATCCGCTAGGTGGAAAAAATAATAGTTACTATTTGGGTCATCAACCACTCCTTTAATTGTAAAATCACTTTCCACTGATTGTACTCGACCGCTCACCCCTGCCACCGTACCATCAGTAATGATATATGAAACAGACAATATCTTTCCAACCGCTTCTTCTGCCTTACTCATTCCCAAAAGTTTTAATATTCCACTGCTAATATAAGCTTCTGCTGCCGGCACCCCTTCAAAAGTTATCTCCTTTGTTTCCTCGACGTCTCCCCCTTCTTGAATATATTCTACCCACTCTTGACCTGATTCATCTTTTACCACCCTAACATTCGCCGAAGTTGTTGCTACCTCCGCAGCTACTGTCTCCGCCGAAAGCGTTGCCTCTTCAGCCGAAGTAGTCGCCTCATCACTGTTTATTCCCAACACCTGACCAGCCACCAACCCAACCTCGTCTTCTGATTTCTTAATTATCAAAATATCTTTTTCCATTACGCACCCCTTCTCGTGAATTTGCTGCCCAAAAGCATCCAGTTTCGGTATCATCGACCCCTTTACCCCTTCTACCCAAATAGGTGCAATTACCATAATCCAAGTTGAATATTGTTGGTTTTCATTATTAAAATTTTGTTCCAAATCTTCATCAACCGCAGAATAATATCTTTCCCCCCATTGTCTTTCTCCAGATACTTCTTCCCCACTGTCAACAATGTATCCAATTTTATTACTTTTTGTCTCACAAGAGCTCCATATCGGCACCATCTTCTCCTTTGGCCTAAAAGAAACCACCTCTTCGATTTTATTCGCTTCCAGATCCCCTAAACTTGAAGCCCCCAAAACCTTTTGGCCCTCACTCGTATAACCAAAATCAACATCTCTGTCTTTAAAAGATCCTTCACCCAATAAAAACTTTGGTACAGTTGCTTTAACATAATTTTCTTCTATTCCCATCGCCATTACATCCAAAACAGAACCATTATATTTAACCTTACTTACCATTGATATCACCGGGATTACATCTTCAACTCCTTCAATCAGAAGAATTTTCTCTCTCATCTCATCATTCATTTCCAAACTTCCTACTTGGCCAGGTGTTATGTCAGCCATTCTTAATTCATTCAATTTAGTTACCTTTGAAATCACCATTCTCTCTAACCCATAACCTACTGATACCAAAAACACAATCGCCCCCACTCCCAAAGCCATTCCCCCAATCGTCACCACCGTCCGATTACGCTTCGTTGCCATATTTCGAAAGGCCAACTCAATCAAATATTCCTTCGACACCTTACCTGTATTTTTCCCCTCAATTTTTGTTAACAACCAATTCAGAAATTTTACCCCAAGTCCAAAAAGAGGTACCCATTTCAACAGCTTCCTTTTACTTAACCACTTCAAAAATCCCCTAGAGACATAGATATATAAAATCAAAATAAAAACCAGATTCTTTCCCAGTACACCAGGTAACTTCACTACTGATTTAATAAATTTATTTAGTTTTTGCTTCATTACTTTTTTTCCTGACTGTTAAAAAGTTATCATCCCGAACGCTAACCGA
>JAHISL010000092.1 GCA_018818185.1 Patescibacteria group bacterium
AGCAATATTATTTTTTTCACTGTCTTTAGTATAAAATAAAACTAGTCTAAATGAAAATTCAAAATAAACACAATAAACTTCTCTTTTTAATTCTAGCTTTGGCGATATTTCTGAGAACGGTTTTTCTTGATCGCCTTCCAGTCGGCATTAGCAATGACGAATACTATTTCATTTTAAGCTCAAAAAATGTTTTCTTTGATTTAATCAATCTCTTCAAAGTTGGCTGGGATTCTCAAATTTTTCAAAACATTGTCAAAACTGTCAACTCAGAAACATCAATTTTATTAATGGCTCCCATTCTTGGTCTTCTACCCTCGACCTTGTTTTATGCCCGAATACCATATGTTTTTATCGGTGTTATCACCATATTTTTAATCTACAAAATTACATTAAGAAACACGAAAAACATAAATTTATCCTTACTTGTCGCTTTAATAGCCGCAATTAATCCGTGGAGTATTTATGTCAATCGAACTTCCTTTGATGCCCCCGTCGCCCTACTATTTTTTGTCTTGACCATATATTTACAATCCTTTTCAAACTATAAATATATTCTCCTCTCGGCACTTAGCTCTTACCTTGCTTTTAACGGATATATTGGCACTAAAGTAATTTATTTACCTTTTATGATTATTACCTCCATTTATTCTTGGAAAGTACTACACCATAAAAAATACACAAAGTCATTTATATTTACAATAATTTTTTCTATCGTTGTTACCCTTTCTTTTCTTCTAAAACTTTCATCAAGCTCAATTGGAAATCGAAGGTCTGAGCTTATCTTCCCGTCCTCTCCCCAAATATCATCTCAGGTAAACGATGAAAGGCGTCAGTCTATCCAAACAAGCTATCTATCCGTTTTTTCAAACAAATACACCATATATTTCCGGAATTTTATTGACAAGTACTTATATAATTTTTCCACCGATATTCTTTTTCTCAACGGTGATCATACCTTTATGGTTTCACTTTGGAGGATGGGTTATTTTTATTATCTCGACTTTTTACTCTTAATTATCGGGATTATCTATTTATTTAATCACCATCGAAACTTTTTGATATTCCTAGTATCTCTCATACTACTATCCCCCATTCCCGAATCAATTCGTGCCGACAACATTCCCTCATACGCCTTTCACTCATCTTTTCAATATCCCTTTCTTTATATTATTATTGGCTCGGGAGCATATTATTTGTGGTCTCTATTAAAAGTAAAATTACTTAAACTAGCCTTTGCCGTTGCCTATATTTTCTTATTTTTCAATTTTTTAGATATCTATTTTAATAAATATCCTATTTATCAACCCGAAGGCTTTTCAACTTCACGATATTTATTGGCAAACTACATTAAACATGAACAAGAGAAAACACCGAATATCTACGTAGTAACCAGCGAGCCAGAGGCAATCTTTCGCAACTATATATATCTTACAAAGCAATACAATCTTCAAAACATCTCCTCAATTAAAAATCAGTATCTTCTTCACCCCGATAGTCGATACTTTCAGTGGGCCAATATTACTATCAGTGACCAAGTTCCGTCAGGAAAAGACTCAGACACAACCTATATTTTTGACAGTTCAATTACCAACTTTCCCTTTTCCTCAGAAACTCATCTCGCCATTACCCATCTTGGAGACGCCAGGGAAATATTTAAAATATATTCTAGCCAAAGTTGTCAAAACCTATCCCTTTCCACCTATGTTAGTAATTTGAAAACAAAAGATCTAAAGTTTACTTCACTTTCAGAAACAGACTTTTGTCAAAAATACATTTCTTCTCGCCAAAATTAACTATAATATATGTCAAAAAACATGATCGAAAAAATTAGTTTTTTGCTTATCCTCATCCTAGCCATATTTTTTCGTATTTGGCATCTGTCATCTCTCCCTCCAGCACTTTACTACGATGAGATCGATGCCGGTTATCAAGCCCAAAACTTTATCCAAAACAACTCAGACTACTATGGAAACAAGTTTCCAATTCATTTTCGTTCCTTTGGAGATTATCGAACCTCCCTCTATATCTATTCGGTTGCCCTAACCCAAAAATTTATTCCTAATCCCGATCTGTCAGTTCGACTACCATCTGTAATTTTCGGTGTTGTTTCTGTTGTCCTAATGTATCTAATCACCAAATCTACAATTCCCTGCCTATTACTTGCTATTTCTCCCTGGGCCATTCACTACAGTCGAATTGCCTTCGAGGCCTCAGGTATGATTATGGTAATTCTAGCAGGTATATATTTTTGGAAAAAGTACCATCAAAAGTCGTTACTAAGGCATTTGTTACTCTCGGTTTTCTTTTTTGCCCTCTCCCCGTACTTTTACAGTACATCCAAATTATTTTTAATCTTTATTGCCATCACTATATTTTTTATTTATTTCTCATTTATCAAAAAAATAAAGGTTTCACATCTACTGATTGCCGGATTATTCGGAATACTTTTAATGACACCACTATTGATCGACACGATAAAAGGCAATTCCGGTTTTAGATTTTCCTACATCAGCATCTTCACCGAGCCCCAGCTGGCTCAAACCACCGACTATCTTCGCTATCAAGACATCTACACTACTCACCATGGTCAAACTGGCGTTTCCCCCTCTTTTTCCTCTAGATTCTTTCACAATAAATATTCCCTTATTGTTCAAAAATTCCTTACCAACTATTTTTCCTCATTTTCCACTGATTTTCTTTTTATTCACGGTGATCAAAATTTTCGTCACGGTTTTGGCACACATGGCCTACTATATTATTTTGATTTTTTTCTAATATTTTTTGGGCTAATCAATGTTATAAAAAATCGTCGTCGAGACCACCTGGGTATGCTCTTTACCTGGATTCTTGTCTTTGCCCCTATTCCCTTTGCTCTAACACGTGATTCTACCGGTCCACACGCCACCAGACTAATTCTTATGCTACCTTCTTTTGTCTATTTGGTATATCAAGGGATTCTATATTTACAATATCTATATAAACCCTCTCTCTATTTTATTCTAGCTGTCTACGCAATGTCCTTTGCTACTTTTTGGCACTACTATAATTTTGAATATCCCCAGACATCGGCCATGGACTGGAATACGGGCATGAAAGAAAGCGTACTTGTAGCAAACAAATACCCAAATAATCCATTACTTTTCTCTGATAGTTATATTTCCTTTGTTTCATTTTTTCTCTACTATCACCCATACAATTTATCGGCAAATGATTCAATCAAGAATCATTTATCAGAATATTCAAACAATTCCTTTGCTGGCCAAGTACTTGATAATAAATATTATTTTGGTCGAGTAAATTGGGCAAATTTATCAGACCTTCCCCAAAACACTATCTATATTATTCCAAAATCTGAAGAAAAACTAATTTCAAAAGATTTGAAAAAAATTGATGACATCGACAAAAAATATATAAATTCCGAGGCGTTTAGTCTATATACAATTGAATAAATACATAAAAATCACTGTTCTAGTACTTTTGAGTCTGATACTTTCCTGGCGACTTTTTCGCCCTGGTTATCCATCCATGCAAGACGATATTCAAGTCTTTCGTCTTCAGCAATATGATCAATGTCTAAAAGATGGGCAAATTCCTTGTCGCTATATTGCCGATGGGGGACTAGGTTATGGTTACCCTCTATTTAATTTCTACTCTCCTCTTCCCTATGCCATCGCCCAAGCCGTCCACCTAACTGGGTTTTCATATATTAATTCAATCAAGATTGCCTTTATTATTCCCTCCTTTCTTCGAGTTTTTGGAATGTACCTTTTATCCTCAGCCTTCTTTGGCGCATCAGGAGGAATCATTTCAGCCGTCCTCTATGCCCTTGCACCATACCAAGCTGTCAACTCCTATGTTCGTGGTGCTATTGGTGAAACTTGGGCCCTTAGTCTAATCCCTCTTGTCTTTTGGTCCCTCTACCAAAAAAGAAATAGGCTTTCTGTTCTATTCTTGTCTCTTCTCATGCTTAGTCACAATTTGACACTTCTTTATGCCATCCCACTTTTGTTTATATTTTCTGTTATCACACAGCGCTTCAAGTACTTTATTCGTACTTTTTTGTGGTCCCTTTTTATCTGTGCCTCATTTTTACTCCCGGCCTTCTTTGAAAAAAATCTTACCACGGTTTCTACCATGACTCAGGGATATTTTAACTATATTATTCACTTCGTCACCCTCAAAGAGTTATTTGTTTCAAATATTTGGGGATATTCAGCTTCCATGTGGGGCCCAATTGATGGACTCTCTTTCAATATTGGAATATTTCAATGGCTTATTCCCACAATTCTCTTTGTTAGCCTGTTTTTTACAAAAAAAATTAAACACTCTTTTTTAATTATCCCATTCTACCTAATAGGTGTTTTTGCCCTATTTTTGTCCCACAACAAGTCAACCTTTCTTTGGCAAATTCTTCCTCTCATGGCCTATTTTCAATTTCCGTGGCGTTTTCTCGGTCTGACAATATTTTGTTTTTCATTTCTAAGTGGGGGATTTATCTTACTCTTTAAAAAAGACATCAAACTCTCGATCCTATTTTCCCTAATACTCTTAGTAAGCTTCATTAATTATCCCTATTTTAGAGAAGATCTTTGGTATTCCTCTCTCACCGATTCACAAAAACTAAATTCAGCCGAAACTATACGTCAAAGTGGCGCCGGCCTTATGGATTATTGGCCAAAATATGGACAAAATTATCCCACCAGCTTTGCTCCATCTACACCCACTGTCCTTTCAGGGGAAATTGATTTTATTAAATATTACAAAAATAGCCACTATTCCGAGGCATATCTTTCCGTTTCGAGTGAAAATGCCATCGTCAACCTTCCAATCGTCTACTTTCCAAACTGGGATTTAAGTATTGATGGCCAGCCGGCAGAATATAAAATTGACCCTGAATTAGGCCTAATTCAACTAGAGTTTACCCAAGGCGAACACCATTATCAACTCAAGTTTGCAGACACTTCTATTAGAAAAATTGCCAATACCTTGTCCCTTCTCACTCTAATTGGCTTTATAATATTAACTATCCGTGAAAAACATCTATAAATATATCTTTTTTGCCATCCTCCTTCTCGCCATTTTTTTTCGTTTCTGGCAACTAACATCCCTACCCGCAGGTCTAAATTGGGACGAGATTTCCCATGGCTATAATTCATATTCCTTACTAAAAACAGGCCACGACCAGTGGGGAAAAGCCTGGCCGATTTTTAATTTTCGTGCCTACGGGGATTACCCCACCACCGCCAATCTATATTTCACTCTTCCCTTTGTCGCCATCTTTGGCTTAAACGCTCTATCCATACGACTTCCTGCGGCTATTTTTGGGGTCCTATTTGTCATCTTCAACTACCTTTTAGCCAAATTTATTTTAAAAAATGAAAAACTTGCCCTATTTAACATGCTTTTAGCCGCCCTATCTCCTTGGGCACTTTTTCCCTCAAGGGGAGTTTTTCAGTCAAACCTAGCCCAACTATTTTTTATTGCGGCAATATATTACTTTTACAAATCCTTATTAAAACCCAATCTTGCCTATTTATCGGCTATATTTTTTGGAATTTCCTTGTACTCCTACCACAACACCAGAATTGCCGTGCCCTTACTTATCACCTTTTTTGCCATCTACTATCAAAAATCATTAAAAAATAAACATCATTTTATTTCTCTAATAATATTTCTCTTTTTTGCCATCCCAAATATGCTAAACCTTTTTTCCCCTGAATCTCAAGCCAGAAATCGCTGGGTTGGTATTATTAACCCAAATTCTATTAACCTCATCAATGAACAGCGCCGACTTTATACCGGTCCACCGGCTTTAAACAGGCTTGTAAACAACAAGGCAACTTACTATGCAAAAAAAATATTTACAAATTATGTTGAGCTTTTCAACCCAATTCCCTTATTTTTTCAAGGTTCTCAGAATTATCAGTTCAATCCCCCGGCCACAGGCTTATTTTTCATAATATTAATCCCATTTTTTTATGTTGGCCTCTTTCGTCTTCGACAATTTTTCATTCCTCTACTAATCTCTCTTCTTCCTGCCGCCATGACCGTCGGTGATTTTCCCTCAATTAGAGCTACAATTGCCCTTCCCTTCTATTTTCTAGCCATAACCTATGGTCTCTCCTATATCAAAAAAAGACCTATGGCTTTTTATCTCGTCCTCATTGTCTTTTTTGTCGAGTTTTTCCT
>JAHISL010000093.1 GCA_018818185.1 Patescibacteria group bacterium
AGGTTTCATTTGGGAATTCCGGCCCAGCTTGATATGGAAGTGGCAATGTATCAATTGGCAAATAGTCCTAAGATGAAGAAATTAATTGAGCGTTCGAGGGGTGATAATTCAGGAATAATATATTTTGCCAGAGAGGGACATTTAACTAATTGGCAAAAGGCAATGTTTTTGGTTGATGAAAAGAAAAATATCCCAACAACAATAGTGGCGATGAGTCATAAACCAGCTGAAAATAAATATACAAGAGAGTCAAAGCTGGCGGTAAAGGCAAATTTGGAAGGATTTAACTTAAACAACTTAGATATTTTGTACATTTGTGATCCGGTAGCTTCAGGAATGCAACATGTAAAAATGCTTGAAGAATTGGTAAAAATTGGGTGTAAGCCTAAAAAGATAGTGACAATTGCACCGATGGCGACTGTTTTTGGAATGCGAGTAATAAGCTTGGCCTGTAAAAAGATGGGGATTGGTTTTGAGGGTGGTTGCTGTGGTGTTTTATTAGAAAATACCAGACCGTTACGATATTATTCCCCTTATCCGATTTCAAATAAGAATCAGGTGGTGGATGCTGAATTGTATGGATTTATAAAACATTTTTTTGGTGATAAGTTAGAAGCTTCTTGCATTCGGTGTAATTGGACGGGGACATTTTTAGGTGGACCAAAAATGCCATTAGAGGCATCCGAAGAGGAATTAAAAAATGTTGGGATTAGCAATAAAATTTTGTACGATATTTGTCAAAAGATTACAGTTGATGAGGCAAAAGAAGAGGGTATATATCAGAAATTATTGCCTTATTCGGCTAAGCTTCTTGGTAACCTTTTGCCTGAAGATTAAACGATTTTGAATAAAGACCTTTGAGCTTGATTAGTTCTTGGTGACTACCTTGTTCAATTATTTTACCTTTGTCGAGAACAATAATCCTTTGGGCATTTCTGACGGTGGAAAAGCGATGAGAAATAACAATTAAGGTTTTTTTGGTTAATTGTCGATAGAGTCGAGAAAATATTTTGCTTTCGGCTATGGCGTCAATGCTGGCAGTAGGTTCATCAAGAACCATTAAGGGGGTATTGCGATAAAAGATTCTAGCAATGGCGATTTTTTGCCATTGTCCCCAGGACGGTTCTGCACCACCATATCGCTGACTCATGATGGTGTTTAAGCCTTGTTTATATTTTTTGACAAATTCGTAAGCCTCAGATTTTTTTAGAGCGGAAATTACTTTTTGTCGACTGCTTAAGGGATTACCAATAGCAACATTTTCCATAAGACTTAGATTTGGGTAGACATTAAATTCTTGGGTGAGAAGAGAGAGATGTTTATACCAGTAGTTGGTGTTATATTTTTTTATATTTATGTCGTTGACCAATATTTGACCTTCAGTTGGGTCATAAAATCTACAAAGTAGTTTAACTAGGGTGCTTTTTCCAGCCCCGTTTTGGCCAACGATGGCAATTTCTTCTCCAGCTTTTATTTTTAGATTTAGATTTTTAAAAATATATCTAGTGGTGTTGGGATACTTAAAAGAGAGATTTTTAAATTCTATTGAGGGAGAGGAAGAAATACCTTTTTTAATTCGACCGGTTTTAATAATTTTTGGTAATTCAGTAATTTCTCGAAAATGGTTGATGTACAAAACTTGCTCATTAATGCTGACAAAACTGGTTAAAATACCAGAAAAATAATCTCCAGTGTTGCGGATAATACCAAAATAAAAAGTGAAAAGGCCGACAGAGAGAACGCCAGAATTAATGTCGTTGATAATTAATATCATACAAACACCGCCGGTAAAAATTGAAATAGCAGAGGTTAACAAGTCGGGTATAAGCCGATCTTTTCTATTTTTGGAATTAGTTTGGGTAAACTCGTCTTGGACGGAGGTGAATTTTAGTTTTAACCAGTTTATGGCATGGTTTATTTTTAGTTCGGCAATATATTTCTTGTCCACAAGTTGCCAAGCGGCATCCCATCCAGGTCTTGATAGTTCGTTGTAATGATTGAAAGTTCTCCAAGAGATTTTTTGCCATTTTTTATCAACAAATAGACCGGGGATTTCGCCGATGATAAGTAAAATACTTAAAAACCAGTACCTAGGTAAAAGCAAGATGATGACAGTTGAAAAACTTAGAGTCTGGACGATTAGGTCAAAGATTTCAGAAATAATTTCTCTGGTTCTCCAATCATATTCTTCGTTTACTTTTGCCATTAAACTGGCAACTTTTTCATCTTCGAATTGTTGATAGTCGAGATTTGAAGTATGGTCGAGATAATATTTTCTAAGTTTGTTTTGGACTTGGAAGTTTAAAAGATGTTGAAATATCCTTTTTAAGATAGCAAACAAAATTTTTAGGATTCTAATAATAAAAAATATTAGAAATGTTTTTATCCAGATATTTGAGTGTTGAGAAATTGATTGAATAAGACTATCGATAAGATATGATAGATATCTTTGTTCGTAAAACGGAGTTACTGTAGAAAGGATTTGGAAGACAAAGAGAGTGACAAATAAAAGCGGGCTGAAGGAATAGACAAGTTTAATTATCCAAAGAATGGTTTTTATAGTAGTCTTAAAGTTGGTGTTTTGAGGACGAGTTAACATTGGCTAATATTATGCCAGAAAAAATACAAAAAAGGCTGATTAATTGGGCAACTTTGAAGTTGTTGACGTTCCAAGTGTCGTTTCGAAAAAATTCAACAAGAAAACGGATGAGACCATAGCCAATTAAATATAGTGCTGTCGTACTATATTTCTTTAGAGCTTTAGATTTAAGAATAAAAAATAAAATTAGATTTAAAGAAGCTTCAAGCCACCAGGTAGGAATTTCGTGGTTAAAGAAATTTCCAAAACGACCAATGGCTTGGCAGAGGGGCAAAATAGGAGTTATTGAGTCTAATATTTTGAGAAAAGATACTTTTGAGAGTAGGGAAAAAAAGTAGATATAAATTCCGCCGAAGATAATTGCACCGTAAATCCCTAGTCCCCCATTCCAGGTTTGGGGAATTAAATAAAGGTTTTGAGAGTAAAAAGACCATTGATCAGCTACGTGATAAATTCTGGCTCCAAAAAGCATGGCTATTGTTAGGCCAAAAAGAAAGATGTTTTCTTTGTTTTTGGGGATGATCTGGTTGTGTTTTGTGAAATAGTTGAGACCAACGATGAGGGAAATGCCAATGATTAGTCCGTAAAGATGCATAGAGTGGGCCCTGCGAGGATCGGACTCGCGACCAATTGCTTAAAAGGCAACTGCTCTACCACTGAGCTAAGGACCCAGGTTGTTAATTAAATGTTTCTGGCGCGTGGATCACGCAAGAAATATAGTTTGGCTCGATGAAGGGTCCTTTTGGGGCTTCTGAGCTTTTTTATAGAATCGATCCAAGGTGAATTTGTTGGAAAGATACGTTCAACTCTAATACCATCGGCAGCATTTTTGGAAACGACAAAGTTCTTGTTTTCGAGGGTACCTTTAATGGCAATAATGATGCCGTCGAAGGCCTGAATTCTCTCTTTATCTTTTTCTTTAATTTTATAGTTAACTTTGACAGTATCTCCGATACGGAATTCTGCGTCTTGGTGAGTGAATTTTATGGCCATAATGGTTTTTAAATATTTAGTTTAAACTTTGGTATTTTATATTAATCCCGATGATGAATCAATATCTAGGTAATCTATTGGGATATTTTGTTTAGACTTGTCTCTATTTTATGTTTTTTGGGAAGAGAAGTAAAATGTTGATAACAAATTAGGTGTGAAGAATGCTTTTTATTTGTTGATTGAGATCTTCATTATAATTTACTCCGTATGATAGGGGTAACTTTTTACCATTGGGAAGGATAATTAGTCCACGATGGCCATTGGGGTTATTCTTTAGAAGAGAATTAAGCTCCATCAGTTGTGATTGGGTGGTGTCTTTGGGGACATCGATAACAAAATCGTAGCGAGAGACACTTTTGGGAAGACTTTCGGAAAGAGAGTCGACAAGAACAGATTTGACATCATCACGAAGTGATATTTTACCTTCGACATAAAAGCCCTTATTTTCTTCAATTATGTTTTTATATTCTTCCCATGCTTTGGGAAAAATAACACCTTCGATTTGAGCGCTGCCGTCATCAAAGGTAATAAAGGCCATCTCCGAATTATTTTTTTTAGTGCGAATACTTTTTAGCTTGTGGACAACTGCGGCAAATTTTACAACAGCATTGGCATTTTTTTGAGAGAACTCACTGATTTTGGGGAGACAGGCGTCTTTGAAAGCTTCAAGAATTTTGCTGGTGGGGTTTTCGGTAACGTAAATACCGAGAAGAGTTTTTTCTAGGGTTAGTTTTTCTTTTTCTGGCATGGGTGGAACAGAGGGAAAAAGATCTTGTGGGATGGTGGTTGGAGTATCTGAGTTGTCAAAAAGGCCAAACTGGCCAGAACATTTCTTGTCATTTAATCGACCACATTTATTACGAATTTCGTCAATAGCGGCGAGGATGGCATTCCTTTCGCCAAACTGATCAAAGGCACCAACTTTAATCAGACTTTCCAAAACTTTTTTGTTGACTTTTTGACTATTGCTGCGAAGACAAAAATCGTAGAAA
>JAHISL010000108.1 GCA_018818185.1 Patescibacteria group bacterium
AGGCATCTAAGCGGGAAGCCTCTCCCAAGATTGCGTCTCTCCATCAGTCCGCCGGAAGACCACCGGCTTGATCGGCCACAGGTGTACGCACGGCAACGTGTTCAGCCAAGTGGTACGAATGGACGAATGAACGTTCTTCTTTTTTCTGTTTACGTGTTACTTCAAGCGAGCAAGATGTGCTCATTCTTGGGCTAGGGGATAGGGCTATGGCTAGGAAAATTCATTTTCCTTGTTCTAGCCCTATGTTCCTATCCACAACCAGATCCCTCAGTCCTGGTGTTTCTAGCGAGGGGGCTCCACCTGTTCCCATCCCGAACACAGAAGTTAAGCCCCTCAGCGCCGATGGTAGTGCGGCTTTGCGCCGTGTGAGAGTAGGTCGACGCCAGGACTAAGGGATTTTTGTGTACGCGAAAAAATCCAAAAATATTATCCATTCATCTATTTATTTATATTACTTGCAAAGCAGTATTTGCGCGTTTGCGAGTTTCTCTTGCGCTTTTCACAACTTCATCAGTTGGCGGTTTCTCATTAATGTAATCACATAATTTTGCTGCCACTCCAGCTTCATCGAAAGCATTTGGTGTAAGCCAAGGTGGTGGCTCGAATGGTAGTTTTACTCTTCTTTGCATTGTGTGCAATGTACCATTTTTGTGGTATGTCAAAAAGGCATTAGTTGTATTTTTTTATATAAGAAAATAAAACAATATCACAGGCAACTCTCTAGGCGTGTCCGAATACGAGAAAAATGCTATAATTATAGGAAAAATTCATGAAACATACACAAACTTCCACCGCACTTCTGGGGATTGGCATGATAATTGTCGCCATAACGATTATGTATGGCGAAGTTGTTTCGAGTTCTTCGCTACAAGGAGACGTTTCTAGCAAATTCGAAAATATCGTATCCGATCTTCTCCCATGGAATTGGGCAACATCACAAGAAATCGAAAGGCCGGCGGCAGTAATGCTGGCTCAATCTTCTTCTGGTGGAGAATGGTGTGATCCCTACAGCAGCGATTCGAACCAGTGTTCGGATAATAACACGTGCACAAATGATTTCTGTGATTGGTATTCTTGGCAGTGTGATCATTATCCCGCATCTAACGGCACCTCTTGTGATGATGGAAATGCCTGCATCACAGGTGGCACTTGCAGCGGAGGAAGCTGTAATGGTGGCACACCGATAACATGCAATGACACGAATCCGTGTACTGATGATAGCTGCAATACGACAACAGGATGTACATACACACCAAACACCAGTCCCTGCGATGATTTTAATCCTTGTACGAATAATGACCACTGTTCACTAGGAAGCTGTGTCGGAGGTGATCCTGTAACATCTTGTGACGATGGGGATTTGTGTACGGAGGATAGTGCGACATGTGATCCTGTGACAGGTTGTACACATCTTAATCTAAATCTGTGGGATGGGTGTAATGATGGGGACAAGTGTACGGCAGACTGGTGTTTTTCTGACAGTGGAGGTTGCGCAAATGATCCGATTACTGTCCCTTGCGAGGTTGGAGATGCATGTATCTTAGGAATGTGTGCAGAGGCAAATACATGTGAGAATGGCACATTATCTTCCTGTTGCTTGGATGATAGCTATTGTACCTATTTAAACGATCCTCCAACAACTGCGCCAGACGGTCTGACGCAATGCTGGGAAGGCGTTTGTGATGCAGGGCACTGTGAAGCACGTATTGCATCGGTCTGTGATGTCCTCTTGGAGGTAGATAACTGTTGTGAATACCTTGGTCTACGCACATTGTTCTTTGATGGACTCAATTCAAGTACTATCGGAGAGCAGACAGGCGGGGAGTTTGTCGCACAGTCTGGCAAACTGGGATTCTATCCAAGTGGGAACGGATATATTCGCTATGCAACAGACATGCGTATTAATCCGGTACAGGGAGCGGTATGTATGCAAATAGCTTCCCTAATCAATTCTGCCGAACTACACGAATCATTACCGAGCTTTTTCTTCAGTGAAGAAGGTGCAGATGCACACCTGCGTCTATGGACGCAAAATACGCCACCAGACGAATTGGTGTATTCCAAAATGGATAATGGTTCAGAAACGGAAGCTAAAGCAGAATGGTTCTTTAGTACGGGAATGTGGGGAGTTGTTTCTGCAACATGGGATGGCAGTGAACAGGGATTGCTTATGGGCAGGATGCCGGTGGATGTACAGCCCAATGAAAATGGTTTAACAGATGTTGGAGAAAATATGTATCTGGGGAATCACCCGAGTGCACCATGGCCTACAACATCCACAGAATTTGTCATTGATCATTTTGCTGTTTGCGGTGAGCCACTCGAGGATACTACCTGTGGAAATGAATTTGTAGATCCAGGGGAAGAATGTGATGGTGCTGATTGGGGTGATATTACTGATTGTACGGATTTTGGAATTTTCGAAGGGGGAACGCTAAGCTGCAATACGGTAACCTGCCGTTTTGACACATCTGACTGCGCTCCTTTTACTCCACCAACATGTGA
>JAHISL010000094.1 GCA_018818185.1 Patescibacteria group bacterium
ATTAATTACAATCTCAATTTCTTTCTTTTCAAATCCCAGCTGTCTTAAACTCAATACTACATCATCTTCCAACAATGGCAAATCCTCTTTCAAATTCAATTCCCCCAAACCACCAATTTTAGATTTTAGATCCACAATAATTCTCTGAGCTGTCTTTTTCCCCACTCCTTTAATTTTCTCAAAAAACAATGTATCCGCATCTCCAATCGCCTTCACTATTTCCCCACCTTTACATTGTTCCAAAATTTGTGCTGCCGATCTTGGCCCCACCCCAGAAACAGTAATAAGCATCTTAAACAAATCCAAGTCTTCAAAATTCTCAAAACCATACAAGGACATATCATTTTCCGACACCGCCATATAAGTATAGACTTTTATTTCCTGTCCTTCGGAATAATTCTTTCTCCCGACCCAAAGCAAATACCCCACCCCGTTTACCTCAACCTCAATATTGTTTCCCCAAACTCGGCCCACCTTACCTTTCAAACTTGAAATCATAAAATCATCTTAACACGATTAACAACCGAACAAAAGCCGAAAACTTCATATCTTCATTGTAAACAATTCTGTCAATGCCGCTGCCATTGCATCTGCCTCATGACTAATTTTCACCCGATTATCCAGTACCAACTGCTGTCGCACCATCACCTCAACCTGATCCTTCTCCGCCCTACCATAGCCCACCAAAGCCATTTTAATCTGTAGGGGGGTGTATTCCACCACTCTACATCTATTTTTCATTCCACATATTTTCACCACTCCAATCGCCTCCGCCACCGGCAAAGCCGACTTAGCGTTCTTGGCAAAAAATAAAGACTCAATCGACACCACCTCAACCTTGTATTTTACAATTATCTTTTCCAGCTCATTGTAAATAAATGCCAATCTTTTGGAAGAATCTTCACCAGATTTTGTAATTAAGCACCCAGAGTCAACTAATTTTTCCGAGTTCTCTAGTACTGCCCAACCAGTATTCGCTAGTCCTGGATCTATTCCTAAAATCATAAACCAATTTTAGCATTATCAACACTATAGGCCAAAGAACCACTTCCCCACTTATCCACATATTTACAATATATAAAATTATTAGAAGATATTATCTCTATCTTTATCTCAAAAATAGGCATTTTATTCAAAAAAATACGATTCATAATCGATAATTGATATACTTTCTTATGGATACCTACCGTAATCATTCGCTAGCTCCCTATACTACTGTCAAAATCGGCGGCCCTGCCGATACATTCATTATCACCACGACTACTGACGAATTTGTCCAGACACTAAAAAACATCAATAAAAAATTAGTTATTTTGGGCAACGGCTCCAACACTCTTATTTCCGATACCGGCATTCGGGACACAGTCATTAAAAATACCGCCAACAAAATTGAATATTTATCCGACAACACAGTCAGGGTTGAATCTGGTGTTCAACTCCCCTTCTTGATCAACGATACTATCAATCATTCTCTTTCTGGTCTAGAAGAATTCACCTATATTCCCTCAACAATTGGTGGTGCCATCCATGGCAACATTCACGGTGTCAATAAAAACAATTTTGACAAATTTCTTGTTAGTATAGAAATCTTTGACCAAAATTTAAAAACAAGAAAAAGCTTTCTTGCCAAGGATTTAAACTGGTCATATGACCATTCAGAGTTTCAACAACACCCCGAATGGGTCATCCTTTCAGCTACTCTAAAACTATCCCCCGGAGATCCAGCGACTCTTAAACAAACTGTTACCGATATTACCGCCAAAAAAATTACCACTCAGTCAATGAATTCCCTTGGTTCCACTTTTAAAAATCCTCAAAATGACTTTGCCGGTCGGATCATTGACGAAGAACTTCACCTCAAAGGATTTCGTCTTGGCGATGCCCAAATTTCCGAAAAACATGCCAACTTTATTCTCAATCTTGGTCACGCTACCGCCTCCGACTACTATGCCCTAATCAAGAAAATCCAATCAGAAGCAAAGGAAAAGGGCTTTCTCCTTGAACCAGAAATAAAATTTCTAGGCGACTTTAGTTAGTACCATCCACACAAACCTTGGCAACGCCAATTGCCTCTTCCACCTTTTCGGTTCTTTAATCAAGCTATACAACCATTCCAAACCCATCCTTCTTAGCCATTGTGGGGCTCTTTTTAGCTCCTTGCTGTAATAATCAAAGCTTCGACCCACTCCCATTACTGTTTTTACCTTTAAATCCTTCAAATTATCCCTTATCCACTCCTCTTGTTTCTTCATCCCATAGGCCACCAATAAAATATCCGTTCCAAATTTGTTAATATCCCCAACTACTTCTTTGTCACCATATTCCGGCCTTCCAATACACGCTTTATATTGCAACTTTTTATATTTCTTCGCCAAGTTTTTTCCACTCTTCTCTGCACTTGTCCCCCACCCCCCCAAAAAATACACCTTCAACCCTTCTTTGCTCGCCATTTCACACAACTCTTCAATCAAATCTGCTCCTTGAATCAATTCCTCCCTAAACCCTCCCTGTAAAATCTCAAACCCTACCTTAAATCCATTTACCCATCTTCTTATACCTCTTTTACTTTTTAAAACTTCCTTTGCCCACACCAATCCGATTCCATCAATCACTCTAATTTCGGCACCATTAACCGTCTTCATAAAACTACTATTTTTCATTGCCTCCATCACAAACTCAGTATTTACCGTAACTATCCAATTTTTTTTATATTTTTCACAATTTTGCTTCTTAATTAATTTTAGCAATTCCCCAACACCACTGCCAAAATAATCCATTTTAAACTTATCCCCTATTTTTAGGATTAATTTATCACTTACACCACACCTCGCATCCTCGACTTTTCTTCGATTTTTCATCATTTCTTAACTTATAATATATGAGATTTTCTTAAAAAACTAGCCCCAGATAAAAAATACACATTAATTACTTACATAATATATCCTATAACAAAAAATAGGAACAAGACAGACATTACTATATCACCAACCTTAGTCTTTACTTTCTATAAGATAAAAATTAATTTAACTTTAAAACCATATTATCATGATAATGAACACATTATTTACTCAAGATAATTACCTATCATTAAGCAAAAACAAATAAATCTAAAATATTTTATTGTAAAATTTGATTCACAAATTATAAGAATGAAAAATTTAAAAAATATTAAATAAAAATATTTAAAATATATTTACTTATAGGAATAAAATATCATCTATATCACTTTACTGATCGCCTATACACTTCCAGGTTTTCAATCGCCATTCCCGCTCCCTTAATAACACATTTTTCCGGCTCAGTTGCCAAGTGCACCGACACTCCAATTTCCCTTGTTAACAACAAAGATAAGTTTCGTAATTTTGCTGCCGCCCCCACTAACACAATCCCCCTATCAGCAATGTCAGCTACCAACTCAGGTGCCGTTATTTGAAGAGTCTCTCTTACTACCAACATCACCTCATCCAGCACCGGACGAATCACCTCAAACACTTCATCTGAATTTATTTCCATACTCTTTGGTAATCCATAAACTAAATCTCGACCGCCTATCAACAAGCTTTCTGTTTTTTTCAGTTTCACCGCCGTCCCCAATTTTATTTTAATTTGTTCCACTGTCTGATCACCCACCGCCATACTATACTTTTTCTTCAAATATTCCTCCAGAGAATCATCAATCCGACTTCCGCCACCCCTAAAACATTTGCTTGCCACCACCCCTCCCGAAGCCACCACGGCCGCTTCGATAATTCCCCCTCCCATATTTACTACCATATTTCCAAAAGGTTCCGAAATCGGAATCTTTGAACCTATCGCTGCCGCCAATGGCGTATCAATTAAATATGCCTTTCTTGCCCCA
>JAHISL010000095.1 GCA_018818185.1 Patescibacteria group bacterium
AGAAAAACGGTTTTGCCAGAGCTAGCCAAGCCGGCGGCGACAGCAGCAGCATTTGACTCGGCGACCCCAGCTTGGATAAAACGACTTTTAAAACGAAGGGCAAATTTATCAAGATATAGGGAGGGACGTAGACCAATATCAACAACATATAGTTGGGGATTTTTGACAGCCAATTCAAAAAGAGAATCGGCGAAGGCTTGACGAATAGATTTATTTTCAATATTTTTGAAGTTCATTTTTGGCTTTTAAAAATATATCCTCGGGTAATTTCTTTATGTCGTGATAATCAGGATTGTTCTCCATAAAAGAAACCCCCTTTCCAAGAACAGTTTTGGCGATAATACAGACTGGGTAGATGACAGATGATGTTTTTGCCTTTCTTATCGCTTTTTCAAGCTCGTAAAGATTGTGGCCATCAACAGTGGTAACTGTCCAGCCAAAATGTAAATATTTAGAGGCGAGATCCCCAAGGGGCATAATTTGCTCAGTGGAACCACCAATTTGATAGCCGTTGTAGTCGACAATATTGATTAGATTACCCAAATGATATTTATTGGCAAAGGTGATAGCCTCCCAGATTTGGCCTTCATTATGTTCACCGTCAGTGGTTAGGCAAACAGTATGTCGACTCTTGTCACCTAGGGCTAGACCAGCAGCAAAGGAAAGACCTTGGCCGAGGGCGCCCGAGGCATATTCAACACCCGGAGTATCAAGATTTGAATGACCTTGGAGACGGGAGGCAAATTGAGAATAGGTTAAAAGTTCTTCTCGAGGAATTTTTCCAACATAGGCGAGAACGGCATAAAGAGCAGGACATAGATGGCCGGCAGAGAGAATAAAATGATCTTTATCAAAATTGAAAATTCCCGAATTATAGAGAGAAATTAAGATGTCAATTGAAGAAAAGGAACCACCAATATGGCCTTCACCGGCAGTGTTGATCATCTCGAAAATATCGAGACGTAACTGGCGAGATAAGGGCGAGAGCGGGTGTGATTTTTTTGTGGGCAGCAAAATCATTAATTAAGTATAAGCTAAAAAATAGAAAATTTTTTAATATAAACAAGAAATGTGCTAAAGTAGCGATACAAATGAAAGAATTAGTGGAAAAATATCAAAGAAGTATTGCCGCCTTTGTCCAAAGGAAAATAGACAACGAAGATGTGGTCGAAGAAATAACCCAAGACGTGTTGATGGCCGCATATAAGGCAATGCCAAATTTTAACAATAAGTGTAGCGAATTCTCATATATTTGCAGTATTGCTAAACATAAAATTACTGATTATTACCGAAAAAAAAGATTAAAAACAATATTGTTCTCGGTTAATCCAAAGTTTGAAGAAATCGCTGAGGGAGCCCTGGGACCGGAAAGAGATGCTCTGAAAAATGAAATAAAAGAAGAGATAAGGAAAACTATGTCGGAATTAAAAGAAGATTATAGAAAAATCCTACGACTTAAATATGTAGAGGACTGGAAAAGTCGACAGATCGCGACATTGATGAAAATTAGTGTAAAAGCGGTGGAGTCTAGGCTAATTAGAGCCAGAAAACAATTCCAAGAACTCTGGGATTATGATAATAAAAAGAGTAAAGAAGTTGTTCAAGTTGAGCGCCCTAGTAGGGATTAGACAAGGATATTTTTTGGGAAGAAATTGGTATGAGTTGATGAGAGAGCCGTACCTAACAATTAAGGATATAAAAGACACCCGGGACAAGTCGCAGACATTTTTGGTGTTATCATCAGCGCTTACTCCCCTTTTTGTTTACGTTATTGCCAGAATTATCTACGATTTGATCAAATTTAAAAGCATAATTCTGATTACGGGAAAGGTGTTTGAACTGGCAATGATATTTCAAGCGGTGGTGTTAATTTATTTGTTTTATTGGGTGTTAATAGTTTTTTTAAAGGAAAAAAATGGAAAATCCTAAACATTGGAGATTAAATAAACAAAGGTACCGTTTAGTAGGAAGTATTTGTCCAATTTGTGAGGAAAAATCATTTCCTCCAAGAGATATTTGTCCGAGATGTAGTGGAAAAATAGAGGATAATCGCCCCAACGTCCAAGTTGAGAGTAATACGGCAGTGGGAAGTACTATTCCAAGAGAAGTTCAAATTGATGCTTAGGGATAAGATATGTCGTACGGTAAAGAAAAAATTTCAGTGCCTAGTTTGGTAAAAATTACGACTTGTTTGTGTCAATTTAGCTCGAGGGAATTTAGAGACAGAAATTTGATTTGTGGCAACACGGCAAGGTTAAATCTGGAGGAAGAAAAGAGATGCAGACAGTGTGAACAGTTTTATTATCGTCATTCTCCTCAAAAAGTACTGGCCTGTTCGGTGTATGAAAATATAGAGAGCTATTAAAATGAGACCCGGGTGGGAGTTGAACCCACCTGAACGGTTTTGCAGACCGCTGTCTAACCGCTTGACTACCGGGTCGATAGGCATATTTTAGCAGAAAAACAATGACTATTACTTTGACGATTTTCTAAGTTCGGGTAAAACACCACAATCAACATCGGCAGTCTTACTTTTAATAAAGCGATCAACCCTGGTATTCGAAATATCGATGATGGCTTGATTGCCCCCTGTTTTACTTACACCAGTACATCCTTCTCTGTACAATGGACAATCACTGCATAAATTGGTGACATGGACACGACCAGAATACTTAAAGGTTACAAAGTCACCTTTTTGTCTTTTTATTTCTATTGTAGGCATGATGTGATTATATCAAACTCTATCTTATAATTCTAATATATTGACAAAAGGAGAATATTATGGGATAATATTTATACATATTTGATGTGTATCATTAAGCTTGATTCAATATTAGATATGTAGTTCTTTAACAACTCACTCACTTCAAGATTGGTGGGATAAACGGTATTACGAAAATTCGTAGTTCAAAAATCCCATCAATCAAATCAAGGAGAAAAAAATGAATAAGAGAAGTATAATGGTTTTGGCTTTGGCCTTCGGGCTAATCTTTACTTTGGGTTGCAGTTTGACCCAAGCAGTTGCTGGTCCCTCAAAGACTAAAAACTTTGAGAAGGGCCAATCGGTTCTCTCTATGGGCACGAGTTGTTTCCAATGCCCAGGAGGGGAAAACGCTGACCGAAGCAGTTTCGAGGAAGCTGTCCTTTGTAAACAACAGATAAACCACGGCGGGATTCCTCAGGGGACCGAACTTGTAATCGTTGCAAACGAGTACGACGAATACGCAAAGTTTGGTTACTTGAGGGTAACCGTTAAAGTCAGGGACCACAACAAAGTATGTTGGGTCTCGGGAGAGGAGGTGGTTATTAAACCATGAGCGATTCTTTTGGGTGAGGGCCTATGGCCCTCACCCACCCTTGGGTTTTAAAAAAGTGAGTGAGTTGTGTTTTATTTAAAAAATATTTATATAATTAAAGATTAAAAAAATATGCCAATAGATTTAAAAGAAATAAACATTAATTTAGCTAGTTCTGATAAAAGAGCGGTAAGAGTGGCAGGCATGGTAGTGAGAGCCATAAGGAGAATGCCGGTAGAATTTTTACCAGATTATTTAGCAAATAAAGATAAGTATAACTATCTATTGAAAGAGGAAGATGGGGAAGCTTTGAAACGAAGAAATATGAGAGAGCAAAAGTAATATAGACAGACCCCGCGAGGCGGGGTCTTTTTTTGCCTATTTATTTTTCTGACTCGATAGCGGCCTGGGCGGCAGCTAGACGAGCGATAGGGACACGATAAGGACTACAAGAAACATAGTTTAAACCTATTTCGTGGCAGAATTTGATAGTGGCTGGATCGCCGCCCTGCTCTCCACAAATACCGATGTGGAGATTTTTTTTGGTCATTCGGCCTAGATCAACAGACATCTTCATAAGTCGGCCAACACCAACAGTGTCAAGACTTTTAAAAGGATCTTCGACAAGAATTTTTTTGTCGAGATAATCTTTTAAGAATTTCCCAGAGTCATCTCGGGAAAAACCGTAGGTCATTTGAGTCAAATCGTTGGTACCAAAAGAGAAAAAGTCAGCCTCGGTGGCAATGGTATCGGCAGTGAGGGCGGCACGAGGAATTTCAATCATGGTACCGATCTCGTAGACCATTTTGACACCATGTTTTTTGATAGTAGCCTCAATAACCGGAACGAGACGATCTTTGAGCCATTTGAGTTCATTAAATTCACCAACCAGAGGAATCATGATTTCGGGAACAATGGATTCACCCGCTTTGATTAATTCACAGGCAGCCTGTGCAATAGCCTCGACTTGCATCTCAAAAATTTCGGGAAAGGTAACACCCAAACGGCAACCACGATGACCCATCATGGGGTTGAATTCATGGAGATACTCGACCTTGTCGGTTAATTTTTCGGGAGAGATACCCATTTCTTTGGCGATGGCCTCGATATCCTCTTTGGTTTTTGGCAAAAATTCATGAAGAGGTGGATCGAGAAGACGAATTTTGACAGGAAGACCTTTCATGATTTGGAAAAGCTCTTTAAAGTCATTTTTCTGCATGGGGAAAATTTTGGCGAGGGCTTCTTTACGTTGTTCTAAGGTTTCAGAAACAATCATTTGACGAACGGCAAAGATGCGATCAGCTTCGAAAAACATGTGTTCGGTGCGACAAAGAC
>JAHISL010000096.1 GCA_018818185.1 Patescibacteria group bacterium
AGTTATAAAAAAAATTAGGAGAATTTCACCATTTAAATAAAATAAAATGAGACAACAATTTTCATATTCAAAAAAAGTACTCAAACACTTTAGAAGTCCCCATAACCTAGGGAAAATAAAAGATGCTGATGGAGTGGGGGAGGTGGGAAATTTATCATGCGGTGATGTGATGAAGTTGTATCTTAAGGTTAAAGATGGCGTGATTTTGGATGTGAAATTCCAGACTTATGGTTGTGCGGCGGCGATTGCAACCAGCAGCATTACGACTGATTTAGTTAAGGGGAAAACAATCGATGAGGCTTTGGCAATGACAAACAAAGAAGTAATTGAGTCCTTGGATGGGTTGCCACCAATTAAAATTCACTGCTCCTTGTTGTCGGTGGATGCCTTGAACGAAGCTATATATGATTATTTAAATAAGAACAATAAAAAGATCCCTGAGTTTTTGGAAAAAAAGCATCAAAGGTCGGTAACTTTAGAGAAAATGGAAGGACATGGAGCCTGAGGTCAGAGTCGAACTGACGACCTGCTGTTTACAAAACAGCTGCTCTAACCAACTGAGCTACTCAGGCGAGATAGTGTATTATAAATAGGATATGACCAAAAAGAAAATATTAGTAATGACAGACCATATGCCCTGGGGACATAGGTCGATTGCTAAGGCAATATATGCATTTTTGAAAAGTAAAGAAAAAGAGGAAAACTTTGAGGTGACTTATGCTGAGGTTAAGGCGGAAATGGGGATTGCGAACGACATTTACCAGTTTAGTTATCGCTATTTGCCCTTGTCTAGTCGGATTGGAAGATGGGTATCGTATTCTCCGCAGATTAGAAAAGTTCTTGAAGAACTTTCTGTTTCGAATCTGCCAGCCCCTAAAAAGATGGTTCAAAAAACTAAGGCTGATTTGGTAATTTCTTCGTATTGGTTCCATTCACATTCTCTGGCAGGATGGAAGAATAAAGAAAAACTAAAATTTAAGTTATGGACGGTGGTGGCGGATCCTTGGACACTGTTGCCAGTTTCGTATAATTCGAAAATTGATATGCATTTAGTTTATGACCAGATTGGAGTTGATGTGGGAACGAAGGAATGTGGTATCGAGAGAAAAAAGATATTGAAAACAGGTTGGTGGACCAGGCCAGAGATGTTTGGAAAATTTGATAGGGAAAAATCAAGGAAAAAATTGGGTTTTTACGATGATAGGCCGGTGGTGTTTGTGGGAGGCGGAAGTTTGGGGACTAATTCCTTGTCAAAATTGTTACCAGCCTTGATGCTGATCAAGGGAAAGGCAGGCTTTGTGTTTAATACGGGAACAGATAAGTTGGCCTACAATTTAGTGGAGCAATATATAAGGTTATTCAAAAAGTTGAACAAAGACAGTGAGGTGATTATCAAGAATTTTGGATGGATTGAAAATATGGCGGAAACATTGGCAGGAGTTGATATTGTTTTTGGAAAGGCAGGGCCAAACTTTTTGTTTGATGTGGTGGCGTCGGGCAAGCCATTTGTGTCGATTACTCATATCGGAGGGCAGGAGGATGGGAATATAGAGATAATTAAGAAGAAAGGTTTGGGTTGGGTGAAAGAGAGAGGGACAGAAGCGGCAGATTTTTTGTTGGATTATTTGAAAGATCCAAAAAAATTTGAAAGGAAATTTAAGAAGAACATTGAAAATGAAGCGGCTAGAAATCAAAAAAGTATGGAAGTTATTTTGGAGGAAGTAAAAAGGGAATTGAAATAAAAAAGAAACCCTGCCAAAAGTGATTAACTTCGATAGTGGCTTTTCCACGCACAAGTACGTGGGGAAAACTGGTTAATAAAGGCAAAGCCGATATCAACACTCGCCTTCCTTTTTTTTAGTTTAGCTAGAAAAAACACCTTCTCAAAGATCGCTATTTGGCAGGTTGTATAATTATATCATCGAATATAATAGGGGTTCGATGATTTTTCGCACTGAAAAATTATTTATATCTTGAAATAGCATCGAACAAAACAAAGGTTCGATGATTTTTAATACTAAAAAAAATAATGATTAATAAATTAAAGTAAAAAAATGGTTACAATATCAAAAAAAGTTGAGTACAGTATCGTTTTTATATCGTTTCTGGCAAAAAATAAAGGGAAAAATATTTCGTTGACAGAGGCATCAAAGAAGTTACTTTTACCCTATAGATTTTTGGGACAGTTAGCAACTAGTTTGAAGATTGGGGGAATAGTTGAAGCCCAAGAAGGAAAAAATGGAGGTTACCGTTTGGTTGAAGGGTGGGAAAAGAAGAACCTCTTTGACCTGCTCGAGGTATTGGGTGAAAATAAAGCAATGGTCACTTGCTTGGGTGACAAGAGTTGTGTGAGAGCAAAGGGTTGCAACCTAAAGAAGATGTGGGAAAAGGTTGAAAGAGGTTGGTATTTGGAGTTAAAAAAGGTAAAATTGAGCGAAATATAAGATTGAAAATAACCAAGATATAAAAACAAATTACAGTTAACAGTTACGAGTAAAAATGATTAATAAAAAAATAAAGAGAAAGATTACAAAAAATATTTTAATATTAGAAATTGCTGAAAGATACCCAAGTTTGGTGGAAATTTTGTTAAATAAATATGGTTTTCACTGTATTGGCTGTAGTTTGTCGGCAATTGAAACATTGGGTGAGGGGGCGATGGCTCATGGCCTAAATAAAAAAGAGACTGAGGAAATGGTTGAGGAATTGAACGAAGCGGCTAATAAAGAAGATTTAAAGCGAAAGCGAAAATAGGGTTGAGAATTTGACCGAGTAGTCCGGAAACAATAAGAAGGGCAATTAAAACAAAGCCATAACGCTCGAAGGCTTCTTGGAGTCTAACAGAGGTGTCTATGGGTAGAAGGTTTAAAAGTACTTTTGAGCCATCCAAGGGTGGAATGGGAAAGAGATTAAAAATTCCAAGGTAAAGATTGGTATAGGTGAGAATATAGGCAATAAGATTGGGAAAACGGGAAAAAATGAGAGCAAGAAGTAAATTACTAAGGGGGCCAGCAAGAGAAACAATAATTTCGTCTCGACGGGGGTTTTTAAAATTATAAGGGTCAATGGGGACGGGTTTACCCCAACCGAAACGAGCAATAATGAGCATAATTGTACCTAGGGGATCAAGGTGAACCAGGGGATTTAGACTGAGCCGGCCATAGGCGCGGGGAGTGGGATCACCGAGTTTGTCGGCGGCTAGGGCATGAGAAAACTCATGAATAGTAACAGCAATTAATAGTGAAATGATGGCAATGATATTTTCCATGTTTAATTCGGGCGATTGTTTTGGTATAGTATACCCCATGAGAACATGTAGTTTATGCGGTAAAGGAACAAAAACAGGTCGTAATCGTTCCCACGCTCAAAATAGAACCTCGAGAACCTTTAAGGCTAACGTTCAAAAAGTGACCCTTAAGGTGGGCGAAGGAAATGTGAGCGGCGTTTTTTGTACCAAATGCTTGAAAAAGATGAAGGGAGAAATCAAAAAAACGGCACTTAGTAAATAAGCACCGTTTTTTTTTATAGAACCGAAAAGAACACTATCGCTTAGCTTTTTTCTTAGCAGTTTTTTTGGTTGTTTTTTTAGCAACTTTTTTCTTAACAACCTTTTTGACCGCTTTTTTGGCTGGTTTTTTTGCTTTTTTGACAGGCATTTTTTGGCTCCTCCTTTATAAAATTAAAGATGATTTATAAGAAGTTGTCAAAGAAAAAATAACCTAACTTTGGGTAAAAATAATGATGATTGAGATTAAAAAATGATAAAAATTTAAAGAGAAGTTCAAAAAACCTTGATGAAATATTGCCGATTATTTGGCAATAAATGTTTCCTATTTTTCGGTGACAATGGAGTAATATTTTTCGATTTCTTGCCAATTAGTTTTGTTTTTACCTTCGATTTGGACAATTTCCGGAATAAGTTCGGATTTTTGATGGTTGCTGGTTGAGAAAATTTTCATTTTTAACAAGTTTCCTTGCTGGGTGGAAACGGTGGTCCAGGCGATGGGCCAAGGATTTAGAGCCCGAATAAAGCGACTGATCTTGGGAAGATCCCAGGTCCAGTTGATTTTGGCGGTTTCTTGGGTCATTTTGGGAAAATAACTTTTTTGAGAGTGGTCTTGAATTAAAAGCTTGGTGGGGTTTTTTAAATAGGAATTTAAAACAGAGGAGAGGTTGTCGGAGGCAAGTTGGAAGGCTTTTTGGTAAAAGGAGTCTGAAGTTTCGGTTTCGGAGATATCGAAGGGGAGAGTGGAAATTATGGGACCATGATCGGGAAGAGAATCGATTTGAAAAAAGGTAACGGCACTTTTTGTTTCACTGTTTATTATTTGCCAGGGGCCAGGGGTAGCACCACGATATTTTGGTAGGGGGGATGGATGAATATTGACTATTTTTTGGGGAAAAATGTCGATAGTTTCTTGATCAAAAAAAGGAGGTCCAAAGGCAACGCAAAGGGCGAGGTCGGCATGTAAATTTGATAGATATGATTTGGTTGTCTGGGAGAATTCTTCAATTTGAAAAAGAGGTAGATTGTGGTCCGAACAATATTTGGCAACAGGATTAGGTGTAATAATTTTGTTTCGACCAAAGGCTTTGTCGGTTTTGGAAATGACGGAGACAATTTGAAAGTCGGAAAGTTTGTTTAAGGTCTGAAGAGGGAGAAGGGAATAGCTCGAGGAGCCAAAAAAGACGATCTTGGTCATAAATTAGATTATAACTAAATTTGGTAGAATAGGGATATGAGAGAGATCGTAAAATTTCCAAGCAAAGTTCTGAGAATGAAGACGAATAAAATAAAGATGGTTGATGATAAATTGCTTGAGGAAATTAATGAGTTGAGAGAAATATTGGAAGCTGCGGAAAATGGAGCAGGTTTGGCGGCACCACAGATAGGGATTTCAAAGGCATTTTTAGGAATTAAGGGGCAAGATGGGGTGAAGATTTTGATAAATCCAAAATTGGTAAGAGTTTTTGGTGGAAAAGTGTATCCAAAAATGGTTGAAAACGGGGTTGAAAGTGATTTTTTAGAAGGGTGTTTATCTTTTCCTGATTTGTATGGAACAGTGAAGAGGTTTTTGAAAATTGAAGTGTTGTGGGAGGAGTTAGTTGAGGGGAAATTGAAGAAAAAAAAGGTAATCCTGGAAGGATTTGAGGCAATTGTATGGCAACATGAGGTTGATCATTTGAATGGAATTTTATTTGTGGATCATGTAGATGAGGAAGGAGGAAAGTTTTTTCTATGGGAAGGAAAGGATAAAATTAAGATGGACGTTAGAATGATTCTGGATAAAGAGAAGTAATTTTTTCAAGATAGTTTTGAGCCTCAAGATTGGTGGGAGCGAGTTTTAGGGTAAATTCGAAATATTTTTTTGCTTCAGAATAGTTTTTTTGGTTGAAGTATGTTTCGCCGAGAGAGAAAGAGGCATGGTCGTAATTTGGTTTTAGTTCGAGGGCTTGTTGATAGTTTTGAAGAGCAAGATCGCTTTGAGAAGCTGCATCGTAGAACTTTCCTAGAAGATAGAATGATTTTGCATCGGTGGGAGCAAGGCGAGTGCATTTTTGTAGGGCATCGATGGCGTAGGTGAAATAATTGGCGTCGGAGAGAGACAAGAGAGAAAATACCTGGGCCCTTTCTTTCCAAAGATTGGTGCTGGTAGGTGAGAGAGTAACGGCTTGATTAGAATGGGTAGCGGCGATTTGAGGTTGATTCAGTTTGGCGGCGATGATTGAGGCTTGACTATGGTAAATGGCTTCTTGTGGACGAAGGGAGAGGGCGGTATTAATGTAGTTTTGGGCGAGAATAAGCTGGGCTGAACTTTGAATATTTTGGGATTGATTGTAAGCAAGATCGGCAACAAGGAAAGAGAGTAGTTTAATTAAAAAATAGATGAAAATAATAAAGAGAGGGAAAAAATAGGCCTTATTTTTTGCTTTTGAAGAGACAGGAGAAGGTTTTGATAGGAGGGAGGGTAGAGTAAAGAAAAATAGTGAGGTAATAACGACTGAAAAGCCGGCAAAATTTGTGATTAGAATTGAGATGAAGGAGGTAAAAATTGCTAAGTTGAAGCTGTTAAAAGAAAGGGATTTTATCATTAAGAAAAGAAGGGAAAAGATTAATAGGCCGTAAGAGAGAAAGCCGAAGGTACCGGTGGTTGCAAGATAATTTAGGTATTCGTTGTGAGCCTTGTTATAAAGAAAGTCCCATTCGGAAGTGAGATTGTGTGAAGCGGGGCGAGTCCAATAATAGGAGTAGGCAAATGTTTCTGGTCCGGTACCAAATAGGGGAAAACGTTTCCATAAATCGACAGAGCCAATCCAGACAATTTTTCGGATATCTTCGCTAGGGGTAATGTTTATTGTACTATTTTGATCTATTTGTGGGGGATTTTGGGGAGGGAAAAGATAGTTTTTGATAGGGTTATTTAGAGATAGGGAGAGAAAGAGAAAAAGAGCGGCGAGGATAGCCACCTTTGCAAAATTGCGATTCTCTGACGATTTTAAATTTTTAATAACATAGATTAGTAAAAAGGTGGTGATACTTATTGCTCCGGCGGCCAAGCCCGATTTTGATTTGGTGAAAAGGAGACAGGTGTAAAGGGTGGAAATGGAAAAGAAGTAAAATAATTTTGGCCAGGCTTTTTTACTATCGATAAATCTGTTGAGGGCAAAGGGAAGGAGGATACAAAGATAGGCGGCAAGCCAGTTGGGTTGGCCGAGAGTAGAAAAAACGCGAGTTTGAACATCTTGAACCCAGAGATTTTTATCGATACCAAAATGTTCTAAAATTCCGTAGGTGGAAACAAAAAGTCCGGAAATGAGGGAGTAGGTGATAATTTTTTGTTTAAATTTATCGTCGACATATACAGAAAGGATTAAAAAAAGAGCTGAATATGAAATCAGGGAGAGTAAGCCGCCGTTTAGTCGAGAGTAGTAACCAAAGATGGAGGTGTGGGGGTCAATGGAGAAGAAAGTAGATATTAGTTGACTAGATAAGAAGATAAGTAGTGGAATAGTAATTTTATTTTTTGAAATAAGAGGTGTTTTTCCCCGAATCCAGTTTAGGAGATGAAAAAAAATGATAAAAAGAGAGCAAAGATAAACAAAGTACATTTTGGGAATTTCGAAAAGCTCTGAGGTGGCGGAGGTGAAAAGAAAGGGGGTGAAAGAAAAAAGGATAATAAAAATGAATCTGACGATAGAGGTCACGTGTTTATTTTAGCAGTAATTGTTATACTGGTGGAGTGAAATGGTGGACAAATTTATTGGCAAATTTTTTTTGGGAAGTGGGGGTAGATCTCGGGAGTAGCAGTGTCAAAATTTATGTTAAGGGTAAGGGGGTGGTGGTTGACGAACCAACGATGGTGGCAAGATTGAAAAAGAAAAGAAATGGGGTACAGAAATTGCTTATTTATGGGCAAAAAGCGAAGGAGATGGTAAATCGGGAGCCGAAACAGATTGAGGTGGTGGCACCAATCAATAGAGGGACAGTGGCGGACATGGTGACAGCTGAGGCATTGGTGGCTTATTTTATGAAATTAACAAATGAAATTCCGAGTGTTTACCCGAAGATATTAAAACCGAGGGTGATCTTGGGAGTTTCGGGGACGATTAGTGAAGTGCAAAAAAGAGCCTTTAGGACAATATTTTCCCAGGTTGGAGTGGCAAGAGTGGTGCTGGTAGAAAGTGGGGTTTTGGGAGTACTGGGAAGTGGTTTTAAACTTGAAGAAAGTGGGGGGGTGTTGTTTTTGGATATTGGTGGAGGAAAGACCGAGGCAAGTTTAGTGTCAATGGGTGGGGTAGTAATAAGTAGAGGGTTAAAAATGGGTGGGGATGATTTTGATGAGTCGATTATTAATTATGTGAAAATGAAATATGGCCTATTGATAGGAAAAAATACGGCAGAAAAGGTTAAGATCGAGATGGGAGGAGTAATTAGAGGACGAGATTTGGAAAATAATTTACCAAAGAGTATTCGGTTGAAATCTGAAGAAATTAAAGAAGCAACTGCATTAAACGTAAAAAGAATAGTAAATTTGGTGAAAGTTATTTTGGACGAGATGCCAACAGAAATGACGGATGATGTTTTGAAAAGAGGAGTAATAATGTCAGGGGGTGGATCCCTGTTTCCAGGGATTGATAAATTGATTGAGGAAGAGGTTAAAATCAACGCGGTGGTAGTATCAACTCCAAATTATGGAGTGGTTAAAGGGGAGGGTGAGCTTTTAGAGAACGAGGATTGGTTTGAAAGAGTCAAATTAATTTCGATAATGAACTAAATGAAATATTGGTTGTTAAAAGCAGCATTAGTATTGAGTTTTGGGATATTGCTGGTATCGGTGATCAATTTGAATTTGGTTAAGGGAAATTATTATCGTGATTTGGCGATGAATAATAGAATTACAAAAATTGTAATACCGGCACCTAGGGGGAAAATTTTGGACAGGAAGGGACGGGTGGTGGCAGATAATATTGATTTTGATGGAGTGATAAAACGATTTTATCCCTATGGAGAGTCAACTTCTAATATAACTGGTTATTTGGCGAATGTTAATCAAAGTGAACTGAAGGATGGAAAATGTAATCGAAATTTACAAAATCAAAGTGTGGTGGGAAGGTCAGGAATCGAAAGCGTAATGGATTGTGAGCTGATGGGGACAGATGGTTACAAGCTGGTCGAAGTTGACGCTAAAGGTAAAGATAATCGTGAATTGGGGCAGTTAGATGCAATCAAGGGAGAGGATATAACTTTGAGTATTGATGCTTATTGGCAGGAAAAAATTTATAAAATTCTTGAAGGAAGAAAGGCGGCAGTAGTAATGAGCGAGCCGAGTAGTGGTCAAATTATTGCCTTGGTGTCTTCGCCAAGCTACGATGCGAATAATTTTAATTATAGTTACGATATTAATACGATAAAGACGTATTTGAGGGATACGCAGAATTTGCCAATGTTAAATCGGGCAATTGGAGCGAGATATCACCCGGGGAGTGTGTTTAAGCCAATTGAGGCTTTGGGGGCGCTTGAAGATGGTTTAATTGATAAAAACACGGTGTTTGAGGATACCGGAGTAATTAACATTGGAGATTATTCTTTTAATAATTGGTTGTGGACCAAAAAAGGGGCTACTGATGGAATGGTGGATGTGGTTAAGGCATTGAAAAGGTCAAACGATATTTTTTTCTATAAATTGGGTGAGGGGATGGGGGTAGATAGGATAAAGTATTGGGCGATGAAGTTTGGCTTGGGTGAGATAACGGGGATAGAATTGTCTGGTGAAGTGGCTGGTTTGGTGCCTGACGATAATTGGAAAAGAGAAAATAAGGGAGAGAGATGGTATTTGGGGGATACATATCATTTATCGATAGGTCAGGGAGATATGTCGACAACCCCTTTGCAAATTAATCAAATGACGAATATTGTGGCTAGCGGAGGAAAAAAGTGCCAAATGAGTATTTTGAAAAGTGAAAAGACGAATTGTGATGAGGTTAAGGCGAGGGCTAATAACTGGAATTTGGTAAAGGAGGGGATGGAAGAGGCATGTAAAACGGGGGGGACGGCGTGGCCACTATTTAATTTCAAAACCGAAATTGCTTGTAAAACGGGAACGGCTGAATTGGGAGATGGTAGTCATGATACTCATGCCTGGTTGACGGCTTTTGCCCCGGCAGATAGTCCGCAGATTTCGATAACGGTGTTGGTTGAGAGAGGGGGAGAGGGAAGTGATGTGGCAGCTCCAATTGTGGGGGATATTTTGAAGGAATGGTTTAATGAACCGGAAACTTTGGTACCAAGATACGCGGACGATGGGACAATTCACTAAGATTTTGTTGTATAAATAGTTATGAGAAGAAGGGTGGCAGTGGTGGGAAGTAGAAAAATGAGTAATTACGGAAAAGAGGTAATAGATAAATTGTTAACTAAGAGTCATGAATTAAGAGTTATGGATTTGGAAATTGTGACAATTAGGGTGTCTGGTTGTAATAGTGAAATTTTTAGAAAATGTCAGGAATTAAAGATA
>JAHISL010000097.1 GCA_018818185.1 Patescibacteria group bacterium
ATCAAATTCGCCAAAAAATAGGTGTTATGTTTGGAAATCCTGAAACTACTAGCGGCGGTTTGGCTCTCAAGTTTTATTCCTCTGTTCGTGTCGATGTCCGCAAAATTGCCAACATTAAAACTAGCAGTGGTGAGTCAATTGGTTCTCAGCACCGAGCCAGAATTGTTAAAAATAAAGTTGCCCCACCCTTCAAGCAAACCGAATTCGATATTATGAACGATGAAGGTATTTCAGTTATGGGCTCACTAGTTGATCTCGCCGTTACCCACGGTGCTATCACCAAAGCAGGTGCTTTCTTCAAAGTCGGTGATCAAAATATTCAAGGTCGCGAAAATACCAAAAAATATCTTAAAGAAAATCCCAAAATCGCCGAAAAACTAACCAAGGAAGTTTGGGAAAAAGTTAAATCTCTCGATGCCAATGCCGCTTTGTCTCCTAAGGATTCTGCCAAGTCGTAGAATTCCTAATCGGGTTTGGTTGATTTTTAGTGGCAGTTTCAAACTACCATTCTTCATTGATGATGTTGTCATTCTTTCTTTAAAGAGTGGCCAAGAAGTCGATTCTGAGTTATTGGAGAAAATTAAAGAGGCCTCTCTTTACTATTTGCTCTACAACTATTCCCTCAATCAAATTGCCATCTCTCCCAAAATTAGTCGGATACTTATTCCCAAAATAAAACAAAAGTTATATTTCTATCAAAAAAAATACAGTCTCGATGGTGAATATTCATTCCTGGCCGACAAGATCATTTCCAAGTTATCTGATTCCGGTTTACTGAGTGAGTCTCTTTACGCCGATTTTTTGCTAAAGAAAAATCACCACCGCTCTCGCTACTACCTTACCCGTCTTTTTTCCTACTATAACTTAGATCTTCCCTCCGACTACCAGTTCCAAGATCAGGAGTCGATTAGAAATATCTTGATTAAAAAAAAGTCATTATCGACAATTCTCTTGGAAAGCGCTGAAAAAAACAAACTTATTGCCTCATTGGCGAGAAAAGGTTTTGCCTATAATGACATAAAAACCGTAATTGACGAATTGCTAAAAAAAGGCTAGAATACTTCTGTTTATCTTAATTAATAAATTTATATATTTTGCTTTTTACTCCCAACCCTAAAATGATCTCTGTTTTTTGCATTTTCGAGCCGCTCTCGTTTTCAGAGTAACTTCTCTCGGCCGGGTAAAAAGTATTGGAGGTTCTATGTTTAATTCTTTTCTTTCGAAATTTAAAACTCTTTTTTCAGAGGATTCTACGCCCGGTGTTATTTCAAAAACAGCCGCTACTGATACCGTCGCTGATTCTTCTACCGACGCTGATCATAATCGCGTCGTCTTTAAGCCAAAAAAATCTGTTAAACCTTCCAAGTCGGCCAAAGAAGTAAAAGCTGTTCCAGCACCTGCCGTTGTCGATCCCCAGATAGAGGCTCGTGCCAATGCCATGCTTGAAAATGCCCGTCGATTGGAGGCTGATGTCAAAAGCAAAGAAGCCGAGATTTTTCAAAGGTTAAAATCCCTCAACGACAAAGAAAAGTATCTTATCGACAAAGAAAGAAACCTCGATCAAGAACAGCAAAGCATCAAGAAAAAAATTGATCAAATAGACGAAACCTATCGCAAGCAACTAGAAAAATTAGAGAGTATTTCCGGTCTCGATGTTGATAAAGCCAAAACTCTTTTGATGAGTAGTGTCGAGAAAAAAATGAGTGCCTGGGTAGCCAAAAAAATTGAGGAGCATAAAGATGATCTTATCAGCCGCCAAGATGAAATCGCCAAAGAACTTCTTTCCGAAGCCTTAACTCATGGTGTTACTGATTATGTCGCTGAATACACCGTTTCCACCATCACTCTTCCTGACGAAAAGATTAAAGGAAAAATTATCGGTCGTGAAGGTCGAAATATTCGTGCCTTTGAAAAAGCCACCGGTGTCGAGCTGGAGCTTGATGAGACCAACGATATTCGTATTTCCTCTTTCGATTCCACCCGTCGTGAAATTGCCCGGCTTACTTTGGAAAAGCTTATCCGTGATGGTCGCATTCAGCCAGTTAAAATCGAGCAGCTAGTCATTCAAACCAGAGGTGAAATGGACAAGATTCTTCTCAATGAAGGTAAAAAAATCTGTCAAGAAGTTGGTGTTTACAATTTACCTGTCGACCTTATTAAGGAGATTGGAAAATATAAATTCAGATTTTCCTATGGTCAAAACCTTGCCAAGCACACCGTCGAAGCTGTCAAGATTGCCGTTGCCCTGGCCTACGAATTAAAAGCTGATGTCAACACTGTTAGGCTCGGTGCCCTTTTCCATGACATTGGTAAAGTTATCAATGATCAAGAGGGGACTCATGTTGAGCTCGGTGTCGATCTACTTCGTCGTTACAAAATGTCCGAAGCTATTATCAACGCTGTTGCCGAACATCACGAAGACAAACCCTTTTCCTCTGCCGAATCAATTTTAGTTTATCTCGGAGACGCCGCTTCTGGTGCGCGACCCGGAGCTCGTTATGAAGTCCACGAAGAATATCTAAAGAGAATGCAAAACATCGAAGAGGTCGCCAAAAGCTTCCCTGGTGTCACTAGCGTTGCGGCATATCAAGCTGGACGAGAAGTAATGGTTATTGTTGAACCATCAATTGTTAATGATGATGAAGCCACGGTTCTAAGTCAAAATATTGCCGAAAAACTCGAAGAAGAAGCAAAGTGGGCCGGTCAGATAAAAGTCACCGTTATTCGAGAATTACGGACATCTTCCACCATAACTGGAAGCAAAATCAATAAAAATGCGGTTAAAAATGACGAGTGATACTTGAAATTTAGTGGAAAGTATCTAATAATGATAGTGAATTATAAATTCAAAAACAAATGACAAAAAAAGATCTAATCGAAGTCGTGGCCCAGAAAGCCAAGCTCAGCAAGAAAGCTGCCAAAGTCTCTGTCGAGACTTTTTTAAATGAAATCATGAAAGCCCTCGCTTCCGGTGAAGTGGTCAAGCTCTCAGGTTTTGGAACATTCAAAACCAAAATGTTCAAAGCCAAGACCATCAAAGCCATTGGATCTAAAGAATCCAAGAAAATTGTAGCTCGACGTATGCCCCGCTACATTCCTGGAAC
>JAHISL010000098.1 GCA_018818185.1 Patescibacteria group bacterium
CAACAAAATTATCAAACTTGGTTTAAAAAAATTGGTGCCATTTAGTGTTATAATTGGCTATGGTAAGGGCAAAAGAAAAGAAGCAGGATTATGTTGTATACGTGCATCCTGAGGCGACAAGGTGTGCGGCAAAGAGAATGGAAAGAAAAGGTAGAATTTTACTTGATGATATTGGTTACTTAACGGAGCAGTATAAGGATAATTTGATTGTTATAGACGATGACGAAAGCCCTTGTGAAGTTTCTCCGAGAATGCCTGAGGTAAGAAAGGTAAAAAAAGTAATAGTAATCGGAGCTTTTCGAGGTTTGTGTGTGGCAAATCAGTGTGCTGCGTTGATTAATAAAAATTATTCGGTGGATATTGACGAAGATTGTATTGTTAGTGGGTCTGGGTCGTTTACAACTTTGATACTAAGAGAAACAGTTGAAAAGTATCCAGAATATAGGGGAATGTTTCAAAGTTTGGGGCATTTTGTTTAATACTTTATTTGTAATAATTCACTGCTCTGGGTTGGGTTCGAGCTTTTTATAATTGGATTATGTAAAATAATTTTACAATGCACAAGCCATACGTTGGTGTCATTATTGAAAGAGAGAAAAAAAGGTGAATTGAACTTCTATTTCGAACGAGATGGAGACCATGTATCTTTAAGTTATTGTAACTTTAGCGATTTTGCTGAGTTGACCCAGTGTGCCAGTAGGACTATCTGGACCGATGGTTTTTAGGGTTTCTGCTTCTTTAAGACTATACCAACCAAACTGTTCCAACTCATCACATAAGGTGACAGAGTAATTTTCAATTTTGTCTTTTAGATCAACTAAGAAGATTAAGCCAAGTTTAGTTGGTGAATCATCGTCTTTTTTCCATGAATAACTATGAAGAAATATTGGTGTAGATTCCAGCTTCAATCCGACCTCTTCCATCATTTCCCGGGAAATAGCTTTTTCAACCGTTTCCCCAATTTCTATCTTGCCGCCCATGTTTTGCCAAAAACCAGGAAATATATCGTCGGTTTCAGATCTTTGAACCAATAGAAATTTTCCTTGACAATGAATAACTAATACCACCGAAATGACTTGTAGTGGATTATTCATGATTGGATTATAAATTAAATATTTTTTTGGTGCGTGACTCGATGTCTTTGCCGTTATTGATTTTAATGTTGGTTTAGAAAATAAAAAAATAGTTTAAGATTTACTAAAAAAATGTCTCAATCAACTAAAAATGAGCTGTATAATTGATTTATGAAAACAAAATATATTTTGCATGGAGGAAATGCTCAGGATGTAAACGAGGATAATGATTTATTCTTTAGTGAAATATTGAAGGATTTTTCAGGTGAAGTTAATGTGTTATTGGTTCAGTTTGCCGCAATAGAAGAAAAACAAGAAAGATATAAACAAAGACATATAGTTCAATTTGACAGGGCAAAAATGGGTAAAAAAATTAATTACAAAGTTGCATCTGTGGATGAATTTGTTGGGCAGATAGAATGGGCGGATGTTGTTTATTTGTGTGGATCTCCAGGTGGAACACCAAGATTATTAAAGGAATTAAATAAATTTGAAAATTTAATTCCCTTATTTAATGGAAAAACTGTGGCAGGAGAGTCAGCAGGGGCGAATTGTTTGGCGAGTTATTGTTTCAGTAAATCGGGAGGGATTTTGCAAACTTTGGGATGTGTTCCTGTGAGAATAATCCCCCATTACGAAACTGGTATGGAAAAAATGTTAAATAATTTTCACGAAGAATTAGAATTATTATTGTTACCAAGCTACAAGTTCCGAGTTTTTGAAATTGATATTTAGATTTGTGGGAGTTAGTGGATATAATATGAAATGTCGGCAAAAAGTGGATTAGAGAGAAATTTCCCTCTAATGTTTTGGATACAGGCTTTGACTGAGGTTAAGGTTATCAATGTTATTAGTGCCTTATTTTTACTATCTCGAGGGCTAAGCTTAAGCCAAATTGTTTTGTCGGGGGTTGTGTATTCTTTGGTAACGATTATGTTTGAAGTGCCTTCGAGTTATTTGGCGGATAAGTGGGGAAGAAAAAATTTATTAATTTTGTCAGTATTAACCTCTCTTGTTTATTGGACACTGAATGTTTTTGCTCGTGGTTGGTGGTTAATTTTGGCGGTGGGAGTATATTCTTTGGCCAACGCTTTGATGTCGGGAACTGATGAAGCCTTGATCTATGACACGTCAAAAGAGCTAAATTTGGAGTCAAATAGTCTTGATAAATTAGGAATATATTTTTCTGGTCAGAGGATCTTCAAAATAATAATGCCAATTGTGGCCGTTTTGGTGGCAAAAAACTTAAGTGATAATCAATATATATTTTTGTTGCTGATAGATATTGTGGCGAATATTGGAGCATTGGTTTTGTGTTTAAGATTGGTGGAACCACAACATTTTATGGAAGTTGAAACGGTTGAAGCGGGGGCAATTAAAGATGCACTTAAGATGTTTAAAAATAGTCCGAGGCTGTTGGGGTTGGTACTAAATAAGTCTTTGATGTTTATTGCGGTGTATATGGTGTGGCGAGTTTCTTCAGAATATTTTACATCAATGGGAGTATCTGTTTTGATGATCGGACTAATGACTGCGGTGATGCAGTTGATTATTTTTATAACGAATCAAAAAGTGGGGAAAGTTTTTTTGAATGTTTCAGAAGAAAAAAAGATCGATTGGCTAAACTGGGTGGTGTTTGGTTGCATGTTGGTATTTTTTGCAAATAATTTTTGGGGAAAATATATTTGGATATCGCTAATTTCTTATGTTGTGTTTAATGCGGCTCAGGTGACAGAGTGGCCACTATTTTCACAACTGTTCAACAAGGTGAGCAGTTCTTACAATCGGGCAACGACATTGTCTTTGGCAAATTTTACAAAAAGCTTTTTGGATATTCCCCTGTTGTTGTTTGGATCGTTTTTGGTGGGAATGGATTATGGCTACCTGTTTGGACTTTGTTTGTTGATTCAGATGGTGGTGGTTTTATTTTTCAGGGCTAGTAGGGACAGCGGTCGGCAGGGTTAAGGGAGTGCTTTCCATCCGTTCTAAGACTTTCCAGTCAATACTGTTAGAGTAAACCCAGCCAGCGTATGAAAGTAAAATAAAAAAAGTGATTAAGAGAAAGTATCCAAAAGGGGTTATCTTGTTTTGATTCATAAAATTAATTTCTTGAAATAGTATATATAACAGGATATTTTAAGAAAATTACAGGGCAATCTTCAAGTAATATTTTTTGAAATTCTTGATAGATTTTTTTACGCTCTTGTTGATCAAATGTTTGACGACCTTCTTCTAAAAGTTTATCAATTCTAGGGTTGTTTTCTTTTGTGAGGTTAGTTTTTGATTGAGTAGAATGCCAAAATAAATATTGGTCTGGGTCAATAGGAATACTGCCATAGGCCAAAATAACGTCGTAATTTTGGGTGTCAATTTGGGTGCCGATGTTTAGATCAACCTTTATGCCTAAAACGCTTTCCCAATTTCTAGCAATGTCTTCGGCCATGCTGAGTAGTCGGCGGTCGTTGTAGATAAGGGAAATTGAATCAATTTTGTTTTTTTCAAAAAACTCTTTTGCCTTCTGTGGATTGTAAGCATAATCTTTAACGTCGGCATTGTATGCCCAAGAGGTGGGAGAAATTGGAGAGATGGCTCTTTCATTTAGGTCGGTAGTTTTGGGGGTAGCATAGGCGAGAGCTTGACGAAGCTGTTTGCTGCCTAATTTGTTGGTGTTAATAAAAATAGCAATATATTTTTGGTCTGTTTGAATCTCTTTGGTGATGCTAATATTTGGCCATTGATTTAATTCTTCGGGGACTGAAGTAAGCTGAACTTGGTCAACTTCTCCAATTTTAAAAGCACTTAACAAATCATTTTCGTTTTGATAAAAACGGTAAAGAATGGAGTTTTCTGGTGATTTTAAAAAGATACTTTTTACGTAACCATCTTGATAATAATATCGGGTGACTTTGTATTGGCCTAAACCGTCAAAATTCTTTTTTATTAGGGGCTGACTAAGGGTTGAAAGGATGGGAGCAAAGGGTGTGTCGGACTGAATGATGAGGTGGGTTGAATCGGGAGAAGAAATGTTTAAACCAGAGATTTTGTAGTTAATATCGTTGGCGACAAATTGTTTCCCTTTGTGCCAACGAATATCGGAATTGAGTTCAAAAATGTATTGAGTGTTGTCTTGACGAATGTCAAGATTTTTTACTAGAGGAGAGGTCTCGTATTTATTGGTATCGGAATTTGTGGTGAGACCATAGGAAATTTTACTGGCGACTTCGTAAGGGAGGGTGTTGAGGTTGTATAAACCCTCGATTCCAATCTTTTCTCTCTGACGACTGATTTTGGAATAGATAACAGAAATTTGTTGGCGATAGTTGATAACAAGAAAACTGACGATTAGGCCAAAAATGATGTAAAGCCAATTTTTTTTTAGGTAATAGAGGGTTAGTTCGAGTTTAAATCGAATTTTGGTGGCCATTTAGATCAGTGATTGGGTGATAGAGGAAAGTAGAAACATTAACATGACAAATAGGGTTGAGTTAAAGATTATTTTTTCCCAACCGCGTCTTTCAGAAATTGCTTCGGAGAGGATGTTGTTGCTTTCGTTATCCCCTTTTGACTGGAGGAAGATTAAGGTCGAGAGAATGATACATAGAATTATTTGAATAATAGTTAGTGCAGTTTTCATATTTTTTTAAAGATGTAAAGAAGAGTGCTAATTATAAATGAAGTAAAGAGATATGCAAAGAAACCGCTTAGTTGATAATTAAATGGATTTACAGACCCGACGGCGAATCCGGAGATAAAAAATGTGGCGAGATATAGGCCGAGCGTATTGATGACGACCCGGATAAGACCAAGTGTTAAAAGTGTGACGGGCAAAAGCAGGATCTTGATTATTGGTTTAAGGATGAGTTCAAAAATAGCTAGTATTAGAGCGACCTTGATAATTGTCTCTATTTTTGGGGAAAAGGTTAGATTTGCCCAAATTTCGTTTTCCAAAACTAGGGCAAAGGCGAGGTAGAGAGCGTATTTAAGAATTTTTTTCATGTGTTTGACTAGTAATAATTATACCGCTTATCGACAAAATTAGAATGGCGGCAAGGATAGTAATGCCTAAATTTATAAAATGTTGAGGGTAATTTATGCTTTGAACTGAAGTCTGGCCAGCAGTATTTTTTAAGGTAAAGGTTATTTTTTGATAGCGAGAAGAGAGGGATTTCCAGAAAGAAATTTTGGGAAGAGATAAAGAGAGGGAGGAATATGGTAAGAAGTTTTCAATTTTTTGTTGATAGTTTATAGCGTCTGAATAAATTTGAAGACTGTTGATTGAGTTCGGAGTGGAATTATTTAAAATAATTTGCTTCTTTTTTGAAGAAAGGACGGGGAAAGAATTTTCTTTTTCAATTTCTTCGGTGGCAAAGTCTACTTTGATGGATTTTTCTGAGAAATCTTTTTTATAGGAACCTGGAGCAAGCGGAGTTTGACTATTGAGACCATGGGTGACAAAGGTGATATGGTTTAGGTCTAGGTCATTAAAATAGTCGATACCATTGGTGGTTTTTCCCCAGGTAGGATCAATGGCCTTCCACCTGTTGGCTTTAGTGTCGTAATATTCAGGCCAAGCGTGAAGGATATCGCCGGTGAAATTTGTTGGTTTTATTTTGGGATTATTGGAATAGGCGAAGCCTTCAATTTCCCGAGCCGGAATTCCTTTTGCCCTGGCAAGGGTAACAAAAAGATCGGTAAATTCGGTGCAAAGTGAGTCGCTGGGATTGATAAGGGCGGCGATAGCACCTTGTCTTCCGGCATAGTTTAAGCGATCGTAGTTATAACTTAGGTTGTTGACGACATAGTCGTAAATTGTTTTGGGAGTGCTAAGAGTCCTGGCTAAATTTTGAATTTGGGAATCTGAAACTGGCCAAAATTGTTGATCTTGAAGATAGGGGTCAAAATTCTCTAGAATTTGATTTGAGAGGTGAAGGCCTGTTTTTACTTGACCCTTGGCGACAATATTTAGTTCTTGGTGGGGGGCAAGTTGATATTTTGCCAACCAATTACCATCGGCATCAACATTTATGCCCTGTGGAGGGGGTTCTATGGACTGGTAAAAAACAGATTGGGAGTAGGTATCGGGAATGATGGCTACCTCTGAAAAAATGGTTTTGTCAGAGGGATTTTTTAAATAATAATTTAGTTCAAAATTAAAAAGCTGATAATTTCCAAAAATTATTAAAATTTTATTATTGGAGCTGTTTTGAATTACGGTGGTATTTTGAGTAAGACCGTCTTCAAAGTTTATTGGAACTGAGGAGAAAGATAGTGAACCAAAATCGGAAGGAGTTTTGAGAGTAATGTGGTTGTTTCCAGGGGAAGAATCGATTGATTGTGGTAGGGTTATTTCCCAAGTTTTACCCTTATGTTTGGCAAGATTTGCAATTCGGTATACGAGTTTAAAGGAGGTTGTTTGCCCTTTGCCAACCTTTGATTGATTAAATTTTAGTTTAAGAGAGGTAATGTCGTTTTGAACAGAAAGATCTTGAAGTATGTTTCCGGATTCATCGGTGGCGACGAGATCACTGAGAGGAAGTCCTTGTATTTGAAGTTGATATTCTTTGGGATATATTTGGGAAAAATTGTTAGTGATGTCAACTTGGTGAGTGACCAAAGCTTCTCCTGAAGAATTGACGAAATATTCGATGTTTTCGTTAATATTAAAGTCATTTTGAGCAATTACAGGTGTTTTTAGGATGAAAAATAAGATTAGAAGACTGAGAAGCATGTTTAATATTAACATCCCAACTTGATAATTGACTTCGGGTATTGTTCGTGTATATTATGATTAATGCCAGCTGTAATATACAAAAGACAAAAAGAAATCTTAAACTTAATCGCTCAATCGATTGATAAATTTGGTTACGCGCCGACTTTAACTGAAATTGCTGATAAATTAGGATTATCTTCGTTGGCAACTGTGCACGAACATTTAGCAACTTTGGAAAAAAAGGGCTTGATTAGACGGTATCGCGGAGCAGTTAGAGGAATTGAATTGTTGGAAAATAATGATGACAATAGTAGCGAGAGTACGGTTGAAGTACCAGTTTTGGGATTTATTGCTTGCGGTGAACCAATTGAACCATACACAGATCCAAATGCGACGTTGATGGTAAGCACTTCACTAATTAAATCTGGAGATAAATCATTTGTGCTTCAGGCCAAAGGTGACTCAATGATTGATGATGGGATATTGAGTGGAGATTACGTTTTAGTAAAAGAACAAAAAGAGGCAAAAAACGGAGATATTGTAGTGGCGGTTTTGAAGAATGGTTTTGCTACCTTAAAAAGGTTTTATCAAGAAGTAAACAGGATTAGACTTCAACCAGCCAACTCGACAATGTTGCCAATGTATGTCCGTGAGGTGGAGATTAGGGGAAGAGTGGTAGCAGTAATTAGACAGTTTAATTAATATGCTTTACATAATTTCAACTCCAATCGGGAATATGAAGGATGTCACATTGAGAGCTATCGATATATTGGAAAGTATTGATGTTTTATTATGTGAAGATACTAGAAAAACGGGTTTTTTGTTAAAAGAACTGAAGATTGCAAACAAGCCTAAATTGTTGTCTTTTTATGATGAGGTAGAGCAACAAAAGATTCCCCAGGTTGTGGAAATGTTAAAGGAGGGGTTGGAAGTAGGTTTGGTAAGTGATGCGGGAACTCCCCTATTGTCTGATCCGGGTTGGTTACTGGTTCGAAAATGCCAAGAATTAGGGTTAAAATATACAGCAATACCAGGGGCATCGGCAACAATTAATGCTTTGGTTTTAGCTGGTTTACCAATGGGTAGATTTTCATATTTAGGTTTTTTGCCAAAAAAAGCTGGTGAAAGAAAAAAAATATTAGAAAAATATTTGGAAGTTGAGGGGGCAAAGGTTGTTTATGAATCTCCTCTTAGAACTGAGAAATTAGTCACAGAAATTAAGGAAGTTTATGGCAATGACGTGGAGATTAGAATTATTCGAGAGATGACTAAGAAGTTTGAGGAAATAAAAAATGATTGGGATGGAGATATTCGAGGTGAAGTTGTGGTTATTTTTTGTTGACCAGATTTTTGTTTTCGGCCCAGGCAATGATTTCGCGAGTTCTGTCGATGGCGTCAGGTGAAACTGAGATTGAGGTGATGCCCCATTTAACTAATTTTTGAACCAAATCAGGGTGATTGCTAGGAGCTTGCCCGCAGATACCAACCATAATATTGCGCTTTTTGGCCTTGGTAACGAGTCTTTTAAGAGACCAAAGGATGGCAGGGTCAAGTTCGTTGAATCCCTGAGCGATTTCAGAGTTATCGCGATCTAGTCCAAGAGTAAGCATGGTGAGGTCGTTGCTACCGATGGAAATACCATCGATACCAACATCAATAAATTTGTCGAGCATGATGACGTTGCTGGGAATTTCGGCCATCATAAATAGCTTGAAACTAGGGCTGCGAAGAAGTCCATTGTCGGTAACGATTTTTTTGACTAGGTTTAGTTCTTGAGGGCTTCGGCAAAAAGGAATCATTAGCCAAAGGTTTTTTAAATTGAATTTGTTGCGAACCATTTTTATGGCTTCGAGTTCCATTTCAAAGATGTCTGGTGTGTTGATATATCGGATAGCTCCACGAAAACCAAGTAATGGATTTGGTTCTTCTGGTTCGTATAATTTCCCCCACTTTAAGTAGCGGTATTCATTAGTTTTAAAATCAGTAGCTCGGTAAATAATTGGTCGTGGGCTAAAATTTTTGCAAAATTCTGCCATACCCGAGGCTAATTTTTCAATATACTCTTTTTGGCGGCCTTCTTGAATCATTCTCTTGGGGTGAACGCCGATGTTGGCAATCATAAATTCGGCACGTAAGAGACCAACTCCATCGACATTTCTTTTACTCATTTCTTTGGCAAGTTCGGGTTCACCGAGATTGATATATAGTTTGGTGGCTGTTTTCTTTTGTGAGGCAATCGATTTCTTTTGAGTTTTTTCGACAGAGCTATGGTCGCCGCTATAAATTTTGCCACTGGTACCGTCAACGGTAACAATATCGCCATCTTTGATGATTTTGGTGGCAGTGCTGGTGCCGACGACGCAGGGAACACCAAGTTCTCGACTAACAATGGCGGCATGTGAGGTTTGACCACCTTTGTCGGTGACGATGGCCATGACTTTTTTCATGGCGGGAACAAAGTCGGGGGTAGTCATCTGAGTGACTAGTACTTGCCCTTTTTGAACGCGATTAATTTCTTTGGGTGAGTTGATAATGATGGCAACGCCGGTACCAGATCCTGGACTAGCTGGTTCTCCGGTTAAGATTGGTTTAATGCTGGCATCGATTTGGTTTTGAGAATTGATGTTTTTTTGAGTAATGTCGACAGTGGTAATGGGTCGAGTTTGAACAATGTATAGTTTGTTTTTTTCAATGGCGAATTCTATATCTTGGGCTCGGCCGTAATGATTGTGTAATTTTTGGGCAGTTTTGGCGATTTTTATGACCATGGCATGATCAACTTTTGTTTTCTTTTGTTTATATTTGGGCACGGGCATTTTTTTGTTGCCATCTTCAAATCTGATTAGTTGAATATCTTGGGGAACGTGGTTCTCGAATTTAATTTCCCAATTACTTTTGTCAACTAAATATTGGTCTGGAGTAACCATTCCTTGAACGATATATTCGCCCAAACCCCAGATTGTTTCAATAACAATTTCTTTTTTGTTGTTGGTAACAGGATTTAGGGTAAAGGTAATGCCTGAAATTTCGCTTTGAACCATTTTTTGAACAGGAACAGCAACTCCAATTTTGAAGTGATCGTACTTGTTTTTTACTTGGTAAAAAAGAGAGCGAGAGGTAAAAAGAGAGGACCAGCAAGCCCTGACTTGATTGACAACGTTAGTTTCACCAATTACATTAAGAAAAGTGTCTCCCTGGCCGGCAAAAGAGGCGTCAGGGCTATCTTCGGCAGTGGCACTGGTACGGACAGCGACGGGAACATTTTTTAGACCGGCAAAACCGCAGAGTTTTTTGTAGGCGGTCATTATTTCCAGTGAGAGCTCGGGAGGAATGGGAGAAGATTTGACTAATTTTCTGATTTTTGAAGAAGCATCGGAAAGTTGGTTGGGATCATCGACACTGGTAGTGTCGAGAATGGCTTTGATTTTTGGTTTAAGTTTATTGGCTTCGATGAATTTACGGTAGCACTCAGTGGTGACGACGAAGCCATTGGGAACAGGAATGCCAAGGTTGTACATTTCGCCTAAATTAGCGCCTTTTCCCCCGACAATATTTACATCCTCATAGTGAATGTCTTTGAACCAAAGTAGAATTGGGTGTTTAGTAGCCACG
>JAHISL010000017.1 GCA_018818185.1 Patescibacteria group bacterium
AATGAGTAAATTAACAAGGTCGTCAAGGTCGGTGGTGGAGGAGATAAGAGCAGCAAAGGTTCCTGTTTTTGGGTTAAAAAATGAGGTGCGACGACGAGCGGGTGAAGAAACTTTTTGCCATTGATTGATGTCGGTAAAACCAAAGTTGGAAAAAACCCTGGGGCTTTGGGCCATAATGACGGTTTTGCTTTTATCGATTGATTTGGGAAGGCGAAGAAGGGAATAGACAATGGCGGAGGGGTCAAGACGAGTAGCGTCGTGAGCAAGAGGATGTAAAATCGAGTTAATTTTTAAGTATGAGTTTGTGAGAGAGTGAATGGTGACCTCGAGGCTAGATTTGAGAGCAGAATGGTAAGTACGAACGTGAAGTTCGATAGAATCGATTGAAGACATATTCAATTATCAGTTTAGCAGTTACGAATTACGAATTACAGAATGGAGGAAAAATGATGGTGAGGAGTGATAAACGAAATTGTATGATTATAGGTTTTGTAATGGTATAATTTGGGCATGAGTGAAGTTACCGCAAGTAGAGAAGTTAGGCACGAGGCTGCACACTTTGCAAATTTGAATTTGCACAACAAGGAAAGAAGGCCGATGATGTATGAAGAATTAACTCCCGGTGCTGATGCTATAGAGTTGTCGAAGGGTATAAAAGATATTGTATCCGGGAAGGACAAAAATGGTGGGAGAAAAGTGTTGAGTGATTATTTTGAGGCACGAGCAGCTGTTGATTATGGAAAATATAGTTTTAGTAATTTTTCTGAGTTAAAAGCTATCGTTGAGCCAATTGAAAATATGTCCTCTGTTGATAAAATGGTTGCGATTGATAGCAGCAAAGAACAATATTTAAAGGTATATCAGGTGTATGTTGATTTAATTGACGGTGTGTCAATGGGTGTAATGTGGGGAAGAGATCGTGAGGTTCAGAAAGATTTTAGAAAAATTGTTATTGAAGAGACAGGTAAAAGCCATTCAGACGGCAAGAGTATAGATACTTATTTGGGACTGGATCCGAACTTAGGTGGTTTGGGAGAAGTGATTGTTAATACGACAATAACCGATCGGGGATTAATTCGCATGTTGGACTTAATGCAGGGAGATATTGGAAGATCTGAAAGTGAACATGATCCCAGATTTTATGACGAGGTTGACAGAACTTTGAAGAAATTGTTGATGACTGGGGATTATCTTGAGATGGAATGGGATGATAGATCAATGCAGGAAGCAGATATGGTTCAAGCATACTTAGCATCAATTGCCGGAGGAGCTCGCATACTTCAAGAAAGGCGATCGAGGGGAACAATAGAAATACCCGATTCACAATCGGAACAGCTTAAACTAATGAGAAGTGCCGTAGAGGTGTTTGAAACACTGTATAAAGCACCGGGTGAAGGATTGGAAATAATGGATCAAACAGTTATTTTTAATTCGTTTATTCTTGATTCTTTGAAAGGTGCAGATAGTGTTGTTGACGGAAGGGTTCTTCAGGAAATGAAAGCAAGGGTAAGAAATTTGGTAGTTGCCAAGTCTATGATGGCTGCTGGTGGATTTATGCCATCAGATAGACAGGGTTTAGATGTGGTTTCTGCTATTGAAAGATTAAGGGGAACTGGAGATTTACTAAATTCAGATGATTTGGATTATTTTTTTCGTGGGGATGGAAATGGCTTACCAATTAGAGAGGTTTGGAATTTAAGACAAGAGTGGGACTTTGGAATAAGTTATGAAGATTCAATAAAAAGGGTTGTGGGTGATTATGATAGGTATAAAGATGAATCAGTGGTAGTGGAAATGTTTGCTCGCTATGGTCTTGAAAATAACGCGGAAAATTTTGAAAAAATGATGTTTAATGGAATTTATGATGAGAGCGAGGGAAAGAATAGTAAAGATCATGTTGATGGATGGTTTCGACCAACGAAAGGTGTGCCTTTTTTCGCTGATAGAGGGCAAACATTTTCAGAAGATTCGAATGTGTTGAGAAAGGATGTAATGAAAAGATCGTTGGAGATGAGTGTTAGAGATTCTGGTGTTGATGGTGCGGAGGCTAATTTCAAAGAAGCTTGGGGAATCGTTGATTTACTTAGATATTCTACTGCCGAAGATATTAGGGCTCGTATTAATTTGGAGGGGCACTATACTATCTGGGAAGGTATGTCTGGTGTTTTGAATAATTTGGATAGATCAGGTAAATTAAAGCAATCAGCTGATCTAAATTGGGTTGGTCAAATGATTGTTCAAGCTGGGGCTCCATATCTTTGTTATGTAATGCATCATGACATTCATACTCCTCTTTTTGCTGAAGAGATTAATCCTTTGGCATTTTTAGATCCCAAGACAGATCTTTCATACTGGTCGGCGTGGATAAAAACAACACAGAAGGCTGCTGATTATTTAAATAGTGGTCTTGACCAGAAATCTCTTGGAGCTACTGTGAAATCGATGTATGATGTAGTTTCAAAAACATTAAAGGCGCCGACGATTGTAAATATGGGGGGCGATATTGGCTATATTGATAATATGATGAGAGATGGTTCGGGTGATTTTGTCTTAGATAAAGATAAAGGCGTAAGAGAAATTGATAAAGATAAGTCGAAAATTATTGGAAAAAGAATGAAAGAACTTTTTGTGAGACAAGCGATTCAAGGATTAATAAACTTGAGTGAAACAAGTAATGGTGATGAAATTGAAGGAATTGCAAAAATTGCAACACAATTTAGGAATGAGGTGACGATGACAGAATATTCTGGCATTAATTATAATCAAGCCGCTGAAGCAATTAAATCAGTTCAACCAAGTTATCAAGAATTATTTAATAAAGCGGGAAAGATGACACAAGAACAAAGTATGAAGGCTGCGGCTTTTATGACACCTAGTGAGTTTGATAAGGTGTTGAGTGATCTTGGCTTTGATAAGACGAAGTGGGCAGAAAGAGGAAAGGATGCTGGTCTTGCGATTATTACTGGATTGTTGGGAGTGGATGGAAAAAAGAAATAACAGAATAACAGAGACAGTGCAGTAATGAATATCTGAAAAGTGAAGAATTTATGTAAAGATACAGAAAGCTATCGTGGCTTTGAGGGTTCGCCAGGTTTGGGGCCTTTTCCTGGGGGGGTTGGAATTTCTTTCTCTTCTCCAATGTCGTCTGTTTTGGGATTTTTCCTTCTACTTTTTATGTAACGCTCTTCTATGGCAGATATACCGAGTTGACCTCCAATACGGGTGACGGGGTTTTTGGCGATGCCGCCGAGGCCCTCACCAATAGCTTGGCCGAAGGGGGAAGGTTTGATCATAAAGACAGCCTGAGGAACGAGATCGGGAAGTTTGCTAATAAGAGCTAGGCCGGCAAGACCGACACAGGCGGCGAGAATACTAGGAGAGATAATTCCATTGGCACTGATAAGATTTGGTGACCAGACAGGACTACTAAAGACACCGGCGGTTGAACCAGAGCCACCGCCAGCAATGGCGTCGATAACAATATTTAAGATTACTAAAAAGATGCCGACAACTGGGAAAACTGCCATATTGGCAAAAACATCCAAAATCCAAGTACTAAAGTTTACTTTTGAGTTGGGAAAGGCACCGGCGCCGATAACTAGAGGGGCAAAAATAATATTGAAGATGAGGGTAACGTAATTTTTGATAAGACCAAAATAGAGTTTGATAAGCCAAATACCGACGATAATGGCAAGAATAATGGGAACTAAAAGTCCACCAATAAGACCACCAGCGGCACCACCAACAACTCGACCGGCCATGTCGCCAACAAAATTACCTGGAGATCCGAGAATACTGCCAACACCACCAGTAAAAAATCCAAGAACAATACTTCCCAAAAGTCCACCGAGCATAACTAGGGAGAGCCAACCGGGAACGGCGCGATAGGTAAGCATTTGCATGTCGCGAAGAGTAGGATTGCTAAGGCTAGAAAATTTGAAGTTTTCAGGAGTAAAGATGGCACCAATACCATTGAGAATATCGCTAAGAACGGGAAAACCTGAACCCCACCAGCCAGGAAAGAGACTTTCGGTCAGACCTTTGCCTTGAACGGAGAAGAGAATGGCAACAATGAGGGCTTGGACGAAATTACAAATGTCGATGACTAAGCCGGCAATGGCATAGGAAAAGGTGACGAGAATAAGAGTAGTGATGAGTTGGGGGATGGCGCTTTGGACGGTGATAACGGCTTGGGGACTAATTTTGACCCGAAGCATGATCATGATACCGATAACAACAAAAACTAAAGAAGAAATGACATAAATAAGATTTCTAAAAGAACGCCAAAGGGGAAGAAGAAATTGAAGACCAGTGAAACCGACACCTTGGGCGTAGGCGGGTTTGCCAAGAAAGTTGTCCTTAACTTGGGCAATATATTCGACACCAGAGGCGGCGGGAGTGTAAAGCGAGGCGACCATGTTGTTCATGTTGCCAAGAGCACCGCCAGGAATGTAACTGTATCTGACGTTTTCACCGTTTTCGAGACCAGTAACAATATTTTCGGGAATACCGCCAGTGACTCCATTAAAAAAGCTGACAAAGTTGCCAGTCATGGCTTCGTCAAGCCAGGCTTCTTGGTTGTTACCAGAGGTGATGGCATTGCTTTTGTCAGAATATTGATTGGCAAGAACGTTTTTGGTGACTAGGGCTAAAGAGAGAAGGGTGACGAGAATAAGGGAAATATGGAGAAATTTATTTTTGGGCAGGAGAGGAGTGTCGCGGCGGTTTAGTTTATTAATGATTTGCCCAAAAGTCATAGAATTATTTTAGCATTTTATTGCCATTTGGCGGGAGTTAGGTTTTTGTAAAGAAGTTTGGTGGTTTCGGCATTTATTTCACCAGGATCAGTGGTGACTTCGTTTTGGTTGGTTCCAGAAGCATTTTGATTTTCATCAAGTGATTTTTCAATGACTTTCTGGGGAAGAAGAAATTCGAGAGTAGTTTGATTGCTTTTAAGAGCATTGATTTGACGAGGATCAACATCGGTGACGACAGAGTGGGGGCCAGAAAAAGTTTTAGTTACATCAAGTTCTCCTTCGTAAAATAGTTTGAAAAATCGAGCTAACCAGGAAAGAGGATTGGGTTTGTCGGGAACAGCGGAAGCGGGTTTGACTTTGCCGTAATCTACACTTTTGGGAGTAGATGAAGCAGGACGAAAATTAGCGTAGATGTCTTGGGCGGCAACAGCGCCTTTGGGTTGACTACGAATTTCTACTTTACAGTTTAATTTTTCACCCTGATCATTAAGATCACAGTGGGTGATTTTTTGAGAAAGAGAGTTGGCGCAGACAGGTTCGATGCCAGTGATGTAAAGTTGACGATATTTAGCGATATCAAGTTTAAAGGAATAGCCTCTGGAGGCGAGGGCAGAAAAAACATCATCAGGTAGGGGGCCGGGAATTTGATTTGGGGGACAGTTGGGGTCTTTGTAATAAAGTTTTTCACCTTGGAGAGCGAGGGCATAGATAATTTCGCCAACACGAACTGGGCCATCGAGGGTGGAGATTTCACGATCGATACAGACTGAATTACCACCACTGATAAATTTGGTAATATCGACAATCTGATTACTGATGAGACACTTTTGGACGGAGGCGGGAAGGGCGCGACGGGTAGCATTACCGACACGAAAAGAGGTGGTGGGGGCCTTATAGGGGTTAGTAAGAACTCGAGCAAAATAGTTGTAGTTGTAGTTGTAAAAGGTGGTGTTTAGTTCATTGGGATCGAGATTTTGTTTGATTTTGTCGATTCTTTGGAATTCAAAGGTGGTACCACCATCCGAAGTACCAATTTCAATGGGGTCGAAGGTCTCGGAGATGCCAACTGTTCTTTCGAAGGGGATGGTTTCAATTTCTCGAGGGTCGGTACCAATATAGTTTTGGTCGTCGCCGGTGGTATTGGGGTAAAAATGACGGGTATCAGTGATAATAATTGGACTGGCGGCAATGACAGGAAGGGTAGAAAAGAAAAAGGAAGTGAGAAATAATATGGTAAGTAAGGCAGAACTTTTCTTCACTTTTAACCGGGGATAATTAATTGAGTAATATTGAGGCCGGTAAAGGTTTGAATGAAACTGAGAATTAACCAAGAAGCGATAATGCCAACGAGACCAATGACGGCCAGGGTTAGAGTTGAAGAGGCGGCGGCAACGGCTTTTTGTTCGCCGCTACTGAAAAGATATTTGAAGCCACCACTAATAAACATGAAGAGGAAGACAATTCCAGCAAGAGAAACAATGACTTGAAGAACGAAAAAAACGAGACATTCGACACCTTGGATGGTGGCGACATCTCCGTTGGCGACACAGCGCTGATCATGGCTGGCCCAAGAACCTGAAGTTTGGGCTTGAACAGGAGAAACAAAGGAAAAGAGAAAGAGAGCAAAATAGATGATAAATTTCATGCTTTATTATAACTTAAAAACCCCTCAATGTAATTTTGAGGGGTTTTATGAAATTACTGAGTAATTTATTTGTTGAAGGTAGGAATTGTGATTCCGCCTAGAAGATTGATACCGAAGATGGTTTCAATTAATTTCATAATGGCGAAGGCAGCAAAAACAATAGCCAAACCGATAAGGGCGTTGGTGATTTGGTTTTTGGCGGTTTCGACATTTTTTTGATCTCCTTCAGACATAATCCAGCGTAAACCACCCAAGATTAGGATGAAAAAGAAAACGAGGGCAACAGCCAACATGGCGAGAGAGATAGCACCGGAGACAATACCCGAGATGGTAATGCTGGTTAAAGGCTGAAAATCGCTAGTACCAGGAGTTAACTCGATGGTGGCGGCGTATGCAGGAGCAGCTAAGAGAGCGTATTGAAGTTTATTTTTGATTGAAGATATCATATTTATTTAATTAATAAGTTAATTACTGAATTTTAACAGTAAAGTGATTTTTTTTAAAGGGTGGGCCAAGTAATTTGTAAACTTTCGAGGCCGTCGATACCAAGAATGGTTCCGACAAACTTGAGAAGAGCAAAGACCGAGAAGATAACAATTAGGCCAAGAAGAGCATAGGTAATTTGGTTTTTGGCGGTTTCGAGTTTTTTTGGATCACCTTCGGTGCTGATTAAATGATAGCCAGCCATGAGAAAATGCCAAATAAAGTAGACGAGACCGACAATAAAGAAAATAGAGATGACAGCTTGCATGACGTTGTTGGTATAGGTGGTTGGATCACCGGCTTGAATTTCAGGATTATTGACGAGAGGATTGGTGATCATAGTTTTATTGTAAACCCATTTTAACAAACATTTGATTTAGATCGAGGGGATTTTCGATGCCGGCAAGCTTGGAAATGAGGGTGCCGAGACCAAGGGCAACAATAATGATGAAAAGACCGAGAACACCATTGGTGAGACGATCACGATTGGCTTCCATGGCTTTTTCGTCACCTTTTGAAGAGAGAAAACCGTAGCCGGCAAAGATAATTTGAATAATGAAATATAAAACGCCAACGAGAGATAAAACGCCAATAATTTGACTGACAAATTTTTCGAGTTTTAGGGTGGCGTCGGTACCATCAGTTGGAACAAGACCGGGACCATCGATAGTGTATTTAACAGCAAGAAGACGATTAGGGAGTTGGGCCATAGATTTCTGGGTTTAAAATATTAATTCCTGTTATACGACCAACAACTCCGGCAAGAACAAAGGCGGCGGCGATAATGACTAGACCTAGCATGGACTGCCAAATTTTTGTCCAAGCGGCGGTGATTTTTTTTGGATCACCTTCGGCGCTGATGTATTCGAAACCGGCCATAATAAACTGGATGATCATATAGATGCCGGCAGCGGCAGCAGTGAGCTTGAGGGCATTTCCAAGAAAGGTAAATAAACCTTGGCCTTGAGTACTAGCATATTTGGTAGGATTTTGAATTGTGCCGAGGAGTCCGATCATATTTTTTTTAGAGAATGGTTAATCCAGTAATAACTTCAATAATTTGGATTATAAAGTAACTTAGAAAGATTACCAAGAAGCCAACGAGGGCATCGGTGACAAGAGCTTTGGCTTGGGCGGCCTTTTTTTGATCACCGGAACCACCACTTGAGATCATCATGAAACCACCAACAACAAAGAGGACTAATAGGATAATTCCAGCGACAGTTAGGCCATTTTTAACAATAATACTGATGAGGGTGGCAGGGTCTTTGTATTGGGTAGAAATAACAGTGCCGTTACCAAGAGGTAGTTTTCCAATATCAACCATAAGCATGAGTTGATTATACAATAAATATCGATAATATTGATGTTATAATACGCCACAAAATCAGTTATCAATTGGGTTGTGAATTGATAAATTATTATTTTGGTTTAAGCTTAAGTATGAAAAAAACTGCCCTAATTCTATTTGCGTGTTTGTGTTTAGGAAGAAGTGTTTTGGGAGCTGAGGTAAAGGCAATAAGCCCAAGTGTAGTACCGACAATTGAAGTAACACCAACAGTTGAAGTGGTGAGAGAGAATATAACGGAAGTTTCGACAAAAGTTGTTACAGATACAAGAGAGGTTAAGTGGAAGGGGTGGAATAGTGTGGAGTTTGTGGTGGCAAAGGCGATAAACAGAGGAGTGCCAGCAAATACCATAGTACTATTATTACTATTGCCATTGGTGGCAACTCTGGTATCGATATTGCATTATTGGGTGGGTTTATCCGGTTATGGGATTTTTACCCCAACAATGATGGCAGTGGCATTTTTGGCGACAGGAATAGTGGGGGGATTATCTTTGTTTGTAGTAATTTTAGCGATTACTTTGTTGAGCAATATTTTTTTAAAAAAATTGAAATTACATTTTTGGCCAGCAAGGTCGATTACCTTGTCGTTGGTGGGAGTGGGTACTTTCGTGTTGATGGCAGGTGTAACTTATCTAAGGATTTTTGATGTAAGTAAAATTTCGATTTTCCCGATTTTGTTTATGATTTTGTTGACAGAGGAATTTGTGAGAACGCAATTGGCAAAGAGTAAAAAAGAGGCTATACGATTGACGGTGGGGACTTTGATATTGGCAACTGTGGGGACGATGACGATGGAGGTGAAGGGGATACAGGAGCTGGTGTTAAGTTATCCAGAGTTGGTAATTTTGCTGGTAGTTGTGGTAAATATTTTGATAGGAAGTTACGGGGGGATGAGAATAACCGAGATAAAAAGATTTAAAAATGCGATTAGAAAAAAGTAGGTAAAATGTTTGGAATAAAAATTAAGCAGTATCATCAGTTTTTGACAAAGAACGAAAGAAATAGGGTGTATTTGCGAAAAAATACAGCTAAAGATAGAGCGGTGGCCGATAGTAAATTTAGGACAAAAAAGATTTTGGAAAAGGCGGGGGTGAATGTACCAAAATTGATTGTACGGTTTAGAAGTCAGGAGCAGGTGGAAAATTATGATTGGGAGTCTTTGGAATCAAATTTCGTAATTAAGCCAGTGTCGGGTTATGGCGGTGAGGGAATAATTATCGTGAGAAGAAAGGTTAAAGGGAAAGATCTGTGGCAAAGAATGGAAGGAAAAACGATAAGTTTGGCGGAAATTAAGCTACATTGTTTGGAAATTTTGGCGGGAAGGTATAGTTTGCACGGAACGGCGGATAGTGTAATTGTGGAAGAGCGAATTAAGATCCATCCATTATTTTTAGCACTGACAAAAACTGGAACACCGGATATCAGGGTGATTGTATTTAATCGGGTGCCGGTAATGGCAATGTTTAGAATCCCAACAGAAAAGAGTGGTGGAAAGGCTAACTTACAACAAGGAGCTTATGGATTGGGAATTGATTTGGCAACGGGAATCACAACTTTTGGAGTTGAGGGTAAGGGGCAAGAAATCCGTAAAATTTATGACTTTGGAAAAAAGAAATTGATTAAAGTTAATGGGATTAAGATTCCTTTTTGGAGAGAAATTTTGGAAACGGCGGTGAAATGCCAAAGAGCAATCCCAGGTTTAGGTTTTATGGGGGTTGACGTGGTACTGGATAAAGAAGAGGGGCCAAAGGTGCTGGAAGTAAATGCAAGACCAGGTTTGTCGATTCAAATTTGTAACAAGGCTGGCTTGAAAAGAAGAATTGAAAAAATTGATGATATCAATGTGAGAAGTGATGAGCATGCAATATCTTTGGCTAAATATTTGTTTGGAGAGAAGTTTTCTGACAAGGTAACGGAAAAAGAAAAAGATAAGATGATTGAGCCTTTGGAAATTATTAAGATGAAAATTCCACGAGGTTTTAAGCCAGATTTGCAAAAAAGTCCGGTGATTAAGAAGGGAAAAAATAGAGTAGTTGAGGTGAGAGCAAAGGTCGATACAGGGGCTTTTAGGAGCTCGATTGATAGAAATTTGGCGGAAAAACTGGGATTATTGTCGACAGAAAAGGTATTGTACTTTAGACATTACAAGTCGAGCTTGGGAAGACATAAGGATAGGCCGGTAATTGGGGTTACTTTTTGGTTGCAAGGGAAAAAGGTGGTGACGGCAGTGAACGTGGCGGATAGAAGTAAGTTGAGGACGAAATTTTTATTGGGGAGAAAGGATATGGAGGGGTTTCTTATTAGTGCGAGGAAAATATGAAATTGATAATGTCGCGTTATTTTTTAATTAATTTTATAATTTAACTATAATTAAGTAATGAATAAGATAGCTTTATTTTTTGGAGGAAAAATCAGTAAACATTTGGTGTTGGTAAGAAAGGCGGCAAGAGATATGGGGGTGGAGCTGGATTTGGTGTCGTATAACAATGTCTGTTTTGAGACTGAAACAGGAAAAATTTCTTTGAGAGGAAAAGATGTTAATGACTACGATGTTTTATTTTTTAGAACAACAGGGAAACACTGGGAAGAGGTGGATCTTATTATAAATAGTATTGAGAGGGAGGATATGGTGGTGATTGATCCTTTGGTGAGATTTGGAAAACCAAGTTATGCGTGCAAGGCTTGGCAGATGTTGAAACTTAAAGAGGAAGGAATTGATGTACCAAAGAGTATTTATGGATCCTTGTGGTATTTGTATGAGGTGATGGCAAGAAGTGATAATTCTTCTCGACGAATTTTCCCCTCCGGCGAGTCTGCGAGGCAGGCTCAAAGTCAGGAAAAATTGTTGACTTCGAATTTTCAGCTTAATTTTCCGGTAATTATAAAAGGGTCGGGGGGGGATAGGGGAATGAGAGTGTTTAAGGCAAATAATTTGAAAGAATTAGAAAAATTAGTGAGAGATTTGAGAAAGACAGAAACTGAGGGGGGGAAAAGATATTTGTTGCAAGAATATATTGAAAATGATGGAGATTTTCGAGTGTTGGTGTTGGGAGAAAAAGTACTGGGGGTAATGAAGAGAGCGAGAACCGGCAAGGATGAATTTAGAAACAATTATAGTGCTGGGGGGACAGTGGAGGTGGCGGATTTACCAGCAGAGGTGAAGGATTTGGCGGTAAAAGCTGCAAGAGTTTGTGGATTGGCGGTGGCAGGAGTAGATGTGGCATTTAGAGATTTTGATATGAAAAAACCAGTGATTTGGGAGGTAAATAAGGGGCCACAGTTTAAAGGCTTTATGAAAGCGACGGGAATTGATGTACCATCAGAAATAGTTAAATATTTAGTTTCACTTAAAAAATAGATGCCAGAAGCTTGCATAAATTTTTTCGTGCTCGCGCCCTCGTACGAACGCCACTCGGATGACTGTGCGCGAAAAATCTTTATGCTTCGTTTCAATAAATATTAAAAATAGATATGATAAATCCCGATGGATTTTGATTACAAAATCATACGGGATGGTTGAAATTATAATATAGTAAATAAATATGATAACCAAAAAAATTGTTACTTTTACGATGTCGCTGAGACAAAGCCAGTTCGAGGTTGATAGGTTGGAGACTGAGGCGAAGAAATTGGGGTTGGAGGTGAATAGGGCTTTGTATAAGGAGTTGAGCTTTGATTTGTCGGACGGTGAGGCAAAAGTTTTTGTGAGAGGAGAAGAACTAACGGCGGAAAATACAATGGGATTGTGGTTTAGGGTGGCGGGAACTAGAAGTGGAAAATATACTGAGGCGAGAAATTTGGCGATTAGAATTTTGGAGGAAAAAGGGGTTTTTTGTGTAAATTCGAAGGCTTATTTAGGGTGGACGAGAATGGGGAAGGTGGCTCAACACGGAGTGTTTTTGATAAACAATATTCCAATAGTGCCAACAAAAATTTTTTACAGAAAAGATCAGATTTTGGATAAATTGAAAGGGGGTTCTTTTTTTGGGTGGGAGTATCCGGTGATTGCTAAACATGAGAGAGGTTTTCAGGGAAAGTCGGTGAGAAAGTTTGATAGCTGGAAAAAGGTGAGAAGATGGGTGAAAAAGATTAACGAAAAAAATTTAGGAATGTTTTTGTGGCAAAAATATTTACCAACGAGATGGGATATTCGGGTGGTGGTAGTGGATGGAAAGGCAATAGGTGGAATGAAGAGATCGGCAACAGGAGAGGAATTCAGGAGTAATTTTTCGTTGGGTGGAGAGGTGGAGGTGTGGAAATTGGATAATAGGGAAATTGAGTTGTCGGAGAAGTTGGCGAAGGTGTGTGGTTTGGATTATGGAGGGGTAGATATTATGAAAGATGAAGAGGGAAATAACTATATTCTGGAAATTAATCGACAGTGTCAGTTTCAGGGTTTTGAAAAGGCGACGGAAATTAACGTGGCGAGAAAGGTGGTGGAAATGATATTAAGTAAAAATTAAATTTATTGATAGAATAGGCTATGAAACAAGTGTTGATCCCATTGGGAATTTTATTGGCGGTAATGCTCGGATTTTATTGGATAAGTACTAGAAATGTGGTGAAAAACGATGAAAAAACGGTGGTAAGTGATGGGCAAATTTATTTTGAGAGTGATGATAAGCTGGTGGCAGGAGAAGAAAAAGAGATAAAATTGATGGCAAAATATAGTAAGGGGGAAATATTGAGCTATCGAGTTGATTTTAATTTTGACTCAACTATGGTAAACATTTTAAATGTTGAAGTTAATAAAGAAATTTTTAGTAAGGTGGCACAATCAGAGATTGATGCAGTAATGGGGAAGGTAATGATAATTGGTGAAGGAAATCAGGGACAAGGCAATGAAAACGGTGAGGTGTTGTTGGCGGTGATAAAGATGAAGGGTTTGAAAAAGGGAAGTTCGATGTTTTATGCCAGCAGAAAGGCGGAAAGTGAGGTTTTGGAGGAAGGAAATCGAATAAAAGGAAATTTGACAATGCCAAACTTTAAGATGAGTATCTTGTGATATACTATTTGAAAATTTGGGGCAATTAGCTCAGTTGGTTAGAGCACCGTCCTGATAAGACG